>NZ_JAUSKL010000114.1 GCF_030646925.1 Candidatus Binatus sp.
TTGCTCGATTCAATTGAAAGGCTCCCGCTGAATGATCGTGCGCGAGCACATTACAGACAGTTCCGCGACAAGTACGTTATCTAGGCGGTCTCGACTTCAGTGCGAGTTCCCGAAAGCCTCGAACCTGCGGGCACGGACTGCCGCCTTTTGAGTCGGGGCTGGATTCATTGTGCCTGAAGGTTTAACGGTGCCCGCGGATGCGCGAGCGCCGCGAACCCTTCAGGCAGCTCCGCCGAGGATGTAGCCCGCTGCGCGCGGCGCTATGGTCACCGCGATCGGTGATGCTGCTGTGGAAAGCTTTCGAGGTTAGTGGCAGCCGCAGCCGCCGCCGCAGCATCCGCCGCCCGTCATCCGGCCCGCCGACGCGCCGTTGCCCGCGATCGCGCTCATCGCAGCGCTGGCGCCGTCGCCATTGCTGCCGCGCGCCGCAAACGTGGACATCTCGCGCGTCAGGTGCGAGCCGTGGCATTCGGGACAGCTCGCCTCGTCGCCGCCGCCGCGCACGAACGCCTCGAAGGAACGATCGCACTCGACGCATCGATACTCGTAGATTGGCATGGACCCCTCACTCGTCGATCGGCTGCGCGTACTCGACCAGCACGCCGCGGGTGGCCTTGGGATGCAGAAAACAGATCATCCCGGCGAGTCCGCGCCGCGCCTTCTGATCGATAAGCTGGATATTTTTCCCGCGCGCTATTTCCAGTTCGCGATCGATATCGTCAGTTTCGAAGCACACGTGATGAAGTCCGCCGCCGCGCCGCGCGAGAAACTTGCCGACGCCATTATCCGGGTTAAGCGGCTCCAGCAGCTCGATCTCGCTTTCGCCGACCTTCAGCAAGGCTGCTTTGACACCTTGCTCCTCGATCGTCTCGCTCTTGGTGAAATGCAGGCCGAGCGTATCGCGCCAGAACTTGAGACCTTCATCCAGGTTCGGCACGACCACGCCCACATGATGGATCTTCTTCAGCATCTACTACTTCTTGTGATCGAGGCAGATCTGTTTCTGCAGAGTGTCCCACCGCTTCTGCATTTCTTTGGAGCCCAGCGTCGGGTGCTCGGCGCGGGTCTGCGCGAGCTTGCTGCAAGCGCCCGGGACATTTTTCTGCTCGACGTACACCAGCGCGATATTGTACTTCGCCTCGTACCACAGGTTGTCCGACTCGGCGGCGGTATTCTCGACCGCGGTCCAGCTTGTGATCGCGTCCTTCCAGTTCTTCTTCGCCTGTGCGATACGCGCGAGCCCCGCATTCGCATCGGGCGACGCCGGGTCAGCCTTGACGACCTGCTGGAAGATCGTGTCGGCCTTGTCATTCTGACCGGTTGCCTGCAACGCCTGCGCGTAGATCGACAACGTACCGGTCAGGTTTTTCACCGGGATTTTGCCGGCCGCGGCCATGTCCGCGAAGTACGAATACGCCGTCACGGTCAACTTCGCGTTGGCCAGGAAAGCCTTCTGATCGTTGTTCGATTTGGCTTCCTGCGCCGCCTTCCAGAAATCGATGCCGAGCCCCTTGATAAAATCGCTCTGCGCGCTGTTGCCCTTGTTGCGCTCGACCAGCGCTGAGACATCGCGATTGACCTCGTCATACTTGCCCAGATGATCGAGCGCCGTGATCCGCCATTCGGCGATGTCGTGAAACTTCTCGCTCATCTTCGGGTACTGCGCTTCGTAATTGTCCAGCAGCGACGCGACTTGCGGGTAGTCGACTTTGGCGGGATCCTCTTCCAGCAACGCCGCCAGCATGAAGATCGCCTGTCCGCGAATTTCATGAATCGATTTCTTCGCGGCACCCGGCGAACTCCGCTCTGCTTCCGGCGCCATCTTGATTGCTTCGTTCAGATTTTGGACCGCCAACTTCTTCAAAGCAGCCGTATCGACCTTAGGTGCCTTGCTGTCCTTCGGGGCTTTCGCGTCCTTCTCGGTGCCCGCCGCCAGCAGCGCCTTATAGTAGCACTCGGCGCTCTTGAACTTCGCGGTGAAAGTGAACTCAGGATTGCCCTTCACTTCGCCATAGAGCTTCGCCGCCTCCAGGAAATTGCCAGTGCGCTGCATTTGCTCGGCCAACGCCAATCGAATCTCGGCGGAATGCTCACCCTGCGCATTCTTCGCCAGGTAATCCTGTCCCGATTTGGTCCATTGATCCTCGAGCGCCTTGTCCTTCGACCCGCCCTCTTCCCAGCGATGACGCGCAAGCGCGAACTTCGTGTACTGCGCCCATTGCGCGTCGGCGCCGCCGCCGCCCGCAATCTTGCTCAGCAAGGCTTCGACCTGATCGTAGCGCTTCTGTTTCAGATAGATGTCAGCGGCAAATTTGTAGCCCTTGGGATATTTCCCCGACGCCGCCGCTTCCGCGTAATACTTCGCCGCCGCGTTCTCGTCCTTGCGCGAGAGCAACACGTTGGCGAGCAGCCACTTCTCGAACGGATCGCTCGAATTGCCGAATTCCTCAACCACGTTGTTCGGATACTTCGAGGCCGCCGCGACGTCGATTGCCCAGCCTTCCTTGTCGTTCTCCTGGCTCTTCATCGCGTCGATGATCTGCTTGTGAATCTCCGCCTTTTTCGCCGGGTCGCTATTCGCCTTCTCTGCCGCGAACAGGGTCTGCAGATGCAGCATCTGGCCGCCGCCCTTGCTGCCACCACCGGCGGGTTGGTATTTGAGCGCCTCGTCCGCCTTGCCCATCTTCATGTAGGTGGTCGAGAGTCCTTCCTGCGCCGCCTTGTATTGCTGCGTCCCGGTGCCGCCTTCCATGATCTGCTTGAAGTCGGCGATCGCGCGGTCATAGTCAGCCTTGTTGAACTTGCCGAGTTCGCGTTCGCAATAGGCGCGGCCGAGCGTGTTCTCGCGCACCAGGTTCGGATCGGGCATCGCGAGCGTGCTTTCGGTAAACCCGTCGATCGCCTGGTTCAGCAGCTTCTTCGATTGTTCCGCGTTGTCGTCGAACAGCGTGGTCGCGGCCTGAAACCGCAGCCATGACAGCGGATACAGCGCGCGCAGCGCGTACTGCTCAGGCTTGTCGTAGTCGCACTGGCTGCCGCTGTCCATCTGGGCAATACAGTCGTCCTTCTTTTTGCGATACGTCGTGTACATCTTGTCCAGCATCGAATCGAGCTGGCGGTACATCGGGATCAACGCGCCCTTATCGACCTTGCCGGCCGAGGCTAGCTTGGCGAAGGTCGCCTCCGCCGCGTCGAGCTTGCCGATTACCTGGTCGGCGGTCGCTTCGTTGGATTCAGCCGCGCTCATCTCGCCTGACAGGCCGGCGAGTTGACCGTTCAAATCGGCCAGACTCTGAGCGGCGGCGATACCGCCGGAAAGAGCGACGGCGGAGAGCACGATCAACGCCACCGTCATGCGATGCGAAAAGCGCACAAGATTCATTTGTCTAGTCCCCACGTGAAATGTTCTGGATTCGGGTTGCCTTACATAAGGATAACCCGTCTTTGGCGTCAAGCAGATCCAAATACTTGCGTAACCTCGATCACTTGCGCAAGCGAAGCGATTTTCGCCCGCCGCGCTTCGATTTGTGGGGCGCGATTCCCCCGCCCTCGATCCACCAATACCGCCGCGATCCCCGCCGCTTCGGCCGCCGCATAGTCGAGACGCTCCGAGTCGCCGATATGCATCGCATCGCCGGCCGCTACGCCGAGCCGGCCCAGCGCCGCCTCAAAAATCTCGCGGCGCGGCTTGGCGTAGCCGACTTCCGATGAAATTGAAATCGAATCGAAATAGCGCGCCAGGTCGAGGCCGTCGAGAATTCGATACAGCCGATGGTCGAAGTTCGAGATCACGCCCAGTTTGAATCCACGATTCTTTAGACGAAGAAGGGTCTCGCTTGCTTCAGGAAAGACGCGCCAGTGGGCGGGGTCGGCGAAGTACTCGAACAGCGCGGCAAAATAGGCGTCGAAATCGCGAAACCGGCCGAACGGCTCGAACGTCGCCACGACCCGCGCCCGCCACCACTCGCGCTCGAGGCGGCGAATCTCGTCGGCGCGATGGCCCTGCCCAAACGCCAATCCCTCCGATGCGTGAAACGCCTCGCGGAAGCGCGCCGCGACTGCGTCTTCGGAAGCATCGACGCCGAACTGCCGCGCGATCCGCGCATAGCTTCGCCCGATCGGCTCGCGCGAGTCGAACAGCGTCCCGGCCGCATCGAAGTATGCCGCGCGAATCATCGAACTCGCTCCGCGCCTAATTCAACCCGTCCCAAACCTGGATCAACACCCCGAACGCCGATTGCGGCGAGATGAAATACTGCCGCTCGCCGCGCCAGTTGAGCTTTTCATCGACCACCCGCACGCCGTCGCGCTTCAGCCGCTCGCGCGTCTCGTCGAAATCCTTGAGATCGATCGATATGTGATGCATCCCCTCGCCGTAGCGCTCGATAAACTTCCCCACGAAATCGTTCGCCGTCCGATTTGGCGGGCTCTGGATAAATTCCAGCTTGAATTCGGCGACCTCGAGATGCCCCAGCCTGAAGTTGCCCTCCGAATTGCTGACGTGCGGCTCGTGCTCGATTTTGGTGCCGGGAAAATAAGTGCGGAAAAACGAGTACGCCGCGTCGATATCCTTCACCGCGATCGAGACGTGATCGAAATTCGCCTTGCCGTCGGGCGCGGGCTTCGGATGCAACTGGCTCCAGTCCGGCACGTGCCAGAACTGGATCAGCGTGCCGAATGACGACCGCGGCGAGATGAACGCCGTCGCCGAGCCCGAATCGTATTGCTGTTCATCTACGACGCGCACGCCGCCCGCCTTCAGCTTCGAGGTCAGCGCCTCGATATTGTCCACCTCAATCGACAGATGATGCATCCCCTCGCCCTGCTTCTCGATAAACCTGGTGACGAAGCCGGGCTTGCCGGCGGGATCCTCGATCAGCTCGACGACGAATCCGCCGAGATGAAAGTCCTGCCAGTAGAACGAGCCGCTGACCTGCTCGTCCATCGTTTTCGGGCTGCGCAGCGTGATCGGAAAATACTTCGAGAAGAAATCGTACGCGCGATCGATCGACTTCACCGCGATCGAAACGTGGTCGAACCTCATCCTGATGTCGTCAGTCCCTGCCATCTTCGGGCCAATCTCCCTTTTCCTCGATGCGCTCGTGAGCGCGGCAAACCTCAATTCAAGTTTGCAAATCCTTCGTCAAAGCGATTCGTCTGCAATGGAAGCTGCGCCGCTGGCGCACCGTCTCGAAATGACCGCTTTATCGCGCGGCGCGGCCGGGTCGAAAGCGCCACAATAATCGCAACGCGTTGCGCAGTACCAGCGGCCAGCCGTTGGCGATTTTGCTCGCGTACATCCTGAGCGATTGATCGGCGCGCGAAATTCGCGGCACGTCAAAGAAATTCGAGCCTCGCATCCAGCGTCCCGCCCTCGGCGCGCACCACGATATATCCGCCGCCCTTGAACGGTCCGGCGTTCAGAACTTTGGTCGGCCCGATTTGATCGACGCCCGCCGATTCATGGACGTGCCCCGAGATACAAACGTCCGGATGCACCTCGCTGATAAAGCGCCGCGCCGCCGTGCTGCCGACCGCCATGCCGCTCCTGATTCGATCGCACTTCGTTTCGAATGGCGGCGTATGACAGATCATCAGGAGCGGGCGCGCATCGCGGACCATCTCGTAGCCGGCGCGCAGCTTCTCGTAGATTTCGTCTTCGGTGAGTTCGGTCGGTGTGCCGAATGGCGTGATATTCGAGCCGCCGCATCCGAAGATGCCGACTCCATCGACGACCTGCCCGCGCCCATGCAGCGCGATTCCCTCCGCTTCGAGATACGGAATCACTTCGAGCTGATCGAGGTTCCCCGGCAACGCGAGCACGTTGGGGCACGCCGCGCGCACCTCGTCGAGCACTTTGCGGGCCTCGGCCGCGCCGCCGAAGTTGGTGAGATCGCCCGAAACAATCACGAGATCGCAATCGCGCATCACCTCATCCATGCGCGCCAGATTGCGCGTCGCCATGTGAACGTCGCCAAAGGAGATTATCTTCATCGCGTTGATGCGCCGCGCGAATTTGCACCTCAGATCAGGTGCGACTCTTTCATCGCGGTGCGGAGCTTTTCGGCGAGACCGGCGGTCATTGTGACCAGCGGCATCCGGAGTTCGTTGGCGCACTTGCCCATGAACGCCAGCGCTTGTTTCACGGGGATCGGATTGGTCTCGATGAACAGCGCGCGCATCACCGGCAGCATCTGGAAATGAATTTCGCGCGCCCGGTCGAAGTCCTTGCCCAGTGCGGCGGCAGCGAGATCATGCATCTCGCGCGGCATGATGTTGCTGGTCGTCGAGATCACGCCCTTCGCGCCGAGCGACATCAGCGGCAGCGTCAAGGCGTCGTCGCCGGACAGGATCGTCAATTTCTCGCCGCATAGGTGCAGGATGTCCGACGACTGATCCATCGAGCCGGAAGCTTCCTTCACGCCGACGACATTCTTGATTTCGGCCAACCGCGCGAACGTCTCGGGCGCGATATTCGAGCCGGTGCGGCCCGGGATGTTGTACACGATCAGCGGCAGATCGACGCTCGCGGCGATCGTCTTGTAGTGGCGGAAGATGCCGTCCTGCGTGGGCTTGTTGTAGTACGGCGAGATCAACAGCGCGCCGTCGGCGCCCATCTCGCGCGCGGCGGCGGTGAGCCGAATCGCCTCGGCGGTCGAGTTCGAGCCGGTGCCGGCGACGACGGGCACGCGCCTCCGCGTTTGCTCGATCGTGATCTTGATCACGGCGTCGTGCTCGGAATGTGAAAGCGTGGCGGATTCGCCAGTGGAGCCGCACGGCACGAGGCCGTCGATGCCGCTTTGAATTTGCCATTCGATCAAATCGCGCAGCGCGGTTTCGTCCACCGAGCCGTCGCGAAACGGGGTAACGAGCGCGGTCAATGCACCGTTGAACATGATGGGCCTCCGCGTCTGCTACGCTTTGCGGGCGGAAATTAGTTCGTCGGCGCCGAGTTCGATTCCGCCGCGAAACACTTCGATTGCGTTACCGGTCATGAAGACGTGATTTGCGTCGGGACCGCTCTCACGCCATTCGATTTCGAGATTGCCGCCGCGCAGTTCGACCGTCGCGGCGCGCTCCGCATGTCCCGTGAGCACTGCGCCGACCAGCGCCGCGCAAGCGCCAGTGCCGCAGGCCCAGGTCTCGCCCGAACCGCGCTCCCACACACGCATCTTGAGCCGGGTGCGGGAGATCGGCTGGATAAATTCAGTGTTCACGCGCTTCGGAAAAAACGGGTGATGCTCGAACTTCCGGCCCAGCGCGGCAAAATCGAGATCGCCGAGTCCGAACACGGCGTCGTCGCCGACGAAAATGACGCAATGCGGATTGCCCATCGAGACCGCGGTGATTTGCTCGATCTGTCCCGCGACTTCGAGCGGATAGTCGATGATGCGTCCTTCGGCATTGACGGGAATCTCGCGGCCCTCGAGAATCGGCTCGCCCATATCGACCGTCGCGGCGACAACTTGGCGGCCTTCGAGTTTCAGCGAAACGGTTTTGAGCCCCGCGTCGGTCTCGACGATCATCGGATTTGCGCGCACGATCCCGCGTTCGAAGGCGAGCCGCGCAAGGCATCGGATGCCGTTGCCGCACATGTCGCCGCGGCTGCCGTCGGCGTTGTACATCTCCATCCGCAGGTCGGCGTTGCTCGACGGCGCCAGCATGATCAAGCCGTCGCCGCCGACGCCGAAGTGGCGATCGGAGAGCCTGACGGAAAGCGCGGCAGGATCGGCGGGGCGGGTCCGCGTCGCGACTACGTAAATGTAGTCGTTGCCGCATCCGTGCATCTTGGTGAATTCGAGTTTGGCCATGCGACTATGCCGACGCCGGCTTCAGCGTGACGATGTTTTCGCCGCGCACCAGATCGTCGAAGCTTTCGCGCTCGCGGATCACGTGGGCGTCGGCGCCATCGACGAGAATCTCGGGCGCGCGCGGGCGGCTGTTGTAATTCGACGACATCACAAAACCGTAAGCGCCGGCGCTCATCACGGCGAGCAGATCGCCGGATTTGGGCTCGGGCATCTCGCGATCGCGCGCGAAGAAATCGCCGCTCTCGCAGACCGGGCCGACCACATCGGCAGTTACCGAATGTCCGGGCTTGCGGCGATCGACAGGAATGATGTTGTGATACGCCTCATATAATACGGGACGAATCAGATCATTCATCGCGCCGTCGATCACGACGAATCGCTTCACGTCAGTTTCCTTGTTGTACAGCACGCGCGTGACGAGGATACCCGCGTTGCCGACGATCACGCGGCCCGGCTCGGTGATTATTTTGAGTCCGAGGCCGGCGATTGGCTTCAGCAAAGCGGCGGCGTATTCCGACGGCAGGGGCATCGCTTCCTGGTACGGGATGCCGAGGCCGCCGCCCAAGTCGAGGCATTTGAGCATGATACCGGCGGTGCGCAGCCGGCCAACGATCGCAGCAACCTTCTCGCCCGCTTCGGTGAATGGATCCAGTTCGGAAATCTGCGATCCGATATGCGTGCTGAGGCCGACGATTTCGAGATTCTTTAGACTGCGCGCCTCCGCGTAATACTCATCAACCTGCGACAGCGGCACGCCGAATTTGCTGTCGCGATGCCCCGTCGAAATGTGCGGATGCGTGCCCGGATTGAGATCCGGATTCACCCGCAGGCTCACCGGCGCGCGGCGTTTCATCCTGCCCGCGACTTCGGCGATTCGATGCAGCTCGGGGCGCGACTCGACGTTGATCATCAGGATGCCGGCTTCGAGCGCGGCCGCGATTTCCTCGTCGGTCTTGCCGACGCCCGAAAAAACGATTTTGCCGGGGTCCGCGCCGACCCGCAGGCATCGCATCAGCTCGCCGACCGAAACGATATCGAAGCCGGCGCCGAGCGACGCGAACAGTTTCAGGATGCTGAGATTCGACAGCGCCTTCATCGCGTAGCAAATCAGATGGTCGGTGCCGGCGAAAGCCTCGTCGAAAACGCGGAAGTGACGCCGCAATGTGCGCGCGCTGTAAACGTAAAGCGGTGTGCCGATTCGAGCCGCGAGATCGGCGATCGATACATCCTCCGCGTAAAGCTGGTCGTCTCGATAATCGAAGTAGTTCATTGGTTCCGGATGCGGCCCTCTGCGCGCATCGCCACGGTGAGCTGGTGAGCGTCGTTTTTATCACACGCGGGCCGTGCGAATAAACGACCGCGCACTAGCGGGTGCGGTGGGCGGCTAGGGGAGCTGGGTCGGAGTCGGCAGCATAAAGGTTTCCGGGTTGGGCGGCGGCGGCGGAACTTTGCGGAGAATCGTCACCTCGTTCGACGGCTGGCTGTGATAGTCATCGGTGGTGTTGGACGTCACCGTGTAACGATACGTCTTGCCGACCTGCGTCGCGTCGTCGGTGATCGTGAAGGTCGGCTGAACCTGGAAGCGGCCCTGATCGGTGACCGGCACATCGCGGACATTCTGAAACGCGCCGTCCGCTTCGGCGCGCGACACGGTGAAGCCGCTGAGATCGGTGAGTTTGTCGCCGCCGGCATATTTCTCAGGACGACTCCAGGTCAGGCGGACGCCATTTTTGGCGCTCGCCGCTTGAAGGTCGAGAATTCGTTCGGGCCGTGCGGATTCTGGCGGAATCGGCGCCGACTTAACGCCGCATCCGAGCCACGTCAATTCACAGATCGCGACGAGGACCGCGAAATAGAGAAATGCTCTCGATCGATTGATTTCGGTTCTCGTCATTCTTGATTTCGCTCGATTCGTTGCAGGCGCGCGTCCATCATCGCCGTTCGAGTTCCTTGAGACGCCGCCTCACGGTCGAAGGGGCTGGTCCGCCTTCGATTGTACGCGCCGCGACGGAATTTTCCGCGCGCAGCAGATTGCTCGCGTCGTCGCCGAAAGTAGTTGAATGACGGCGGAGATCTGCCACGCTCAAATCCTCGAGCGATTTCCCTGCGCCGATTGCCTCGCGCACGATCGCGCCGACGATCTCGTGCGCCTCGCGAAACGCCATCCCGCGGCTCACGAGATATTCAGCCAAATCGGTCGCGAGCGCGAAGCCGCCCGCCGCCGCCTTCATCCGCGCGGGCTCGAAAATGAGCGCCGGCCAGAATTTCGCCGTCAGGTCGAGCGCGGGCTTCAGCGTATCGAGCGCGTCGAACACGCGTTCCTTGTCTTCTTGCAAATCGGAATTGTAGGCGAGTGGCAAGCCTTTCAGCACCGTCAGCATCGCAACCAGGTCGCCGATGACGCGGCCGGTCTTGCCGCGAATCAATTCGAGCAGATCGGGATTTTTCTTCTGCGGCATCATCGAGCTGCCGGTCGAAAATTCATCGGGCAGAAGCGCGAAGCCAAATTCGGCGGTCGTCCAGAGAATGATCTCCTCGCACATTCGCGATAGATGAACCGCCGTCAGCGCCGACGCCGAAAGAAAATCCACGGCGAAATCGCGATCCGCTACCGCGTCGAGGCTGTTCGCGGTGACCGACTTGAATCCCAGTTCGCGCGCAACCATCCGGCGATCGAGCGGCAGCGTCGTCGCGGCGAGAGCGCCCGCGCCGAGCGGCATCACGGACATGCGCGCCGCGGTTTGCTCGAATCGTTCGCGATCGCGCGAGAGCATTTCGATGTACGCGAGCAAATGGTGCGCGAGCGTGATCGGCTGCGCGCGCTGCATATGCGTGTAGCCCGGCATGATCGTCTCGACGTGCCGCTTCGCGACCGCGATTAGAGAACGGCGCAAATGTTCGATCAGTTCGATCACGGCGGCGATTTCGTCGCGCAGAAAAAGCCGCAAATCCAGTGCGACCTGATCGTTGCGCGAGCGCGCCGTATGCAACTTGAGTCCCGGCGCTCCTGCGATCGCGATCAGTCGGCGCTCGATCGCGAGATGAATGTCTTCGTCGGCGATATCAAACTTGAAGCTGCCACTCTCGATCTCGACCCGAATCTGCTCGAGACCGCTGATGATCGCGCCCAGCTCGGCAGGCGTCAGCAATCCAACTTTGGCGAGCATCCGCGCATGCGCGATCGAGCCCAGTATGTCGTGGCGAAAGAGCCGGCGATCGAATGGCAGCGACGCGGTGAAGGCCTCGACCTCCGGCAATCGCGCGCGCGCGAATCGCCCCCGAATCAGGTTCTTGCCGCTGCCGGCGGGCGCGACGGAACCACGCTTCGGTTTGCGATCGCGCGATTTTTTCACTGTGGGAGAAGCGATCGGAGACGCGAAGTATTTGCGATGCGCATCAAGTGGTGGGCCGCAAATGGCACGAGCATCCACGCGCCGCGCAACTCATCGAGCCGTCGGGATGCGTGATGTGAACGTCGAGCTTGTGATGGCAATGATCGCATTCTCCGGTGCGCGGACGCGGCACCAGCTTCGGCTGCGAGCGCGGCGGCTTGAACTGGAGTACCTTGCCCACGACCTCGTTAATCCTTCGCGGTCGCGCGCGCCAATGCGCGAAGCCGCACGCCGGCGAGCCGGATGAAGCCTTCCGCATCGGCCTGATTGTAGCCGCCCGCTTCCTCGAAGCTCGCGATTTTCTGATCGTAGAGCGAGTTGGGCGATTTGCGGCCGGCAATCCAGACGCCGCCCTTGAACATCTTCAAGCGCGCGATCCCGTTTACGTTTTTCTGCGTGTCGTCCACCAGCGCCTGCAACGCCTCTCGCTCCGGGGCAAACCAGTAACCGTAATACACCATTTCGGCGTAGCGCGGGATAAGCGAGTCGCGCAGATGCATCACTTCGCGATCGAGCGTGAGTTGCTCGACCGCGCGATGCCCGTGAAAGAGCAGGGTCACGCCAGGCGTTTCGTAAACGCCGCGCGACTTGATGCCGACGTAGCGGTTCTCGACCATATCGACGCGGCCGATACCGTGGCGGCCCGCGATTTCATTCGCGCGCTCGATTATTCGCGCGGGCGAAAGATGCTCGCCGTTGATCGCGATCGGATTGCCGTGCGCGTATTCGATCTCGGCGTACTCGGGCTGATTCGGCGCATCTTCGGCGGCGACCGTCAGCCGAAACATGTCGTTGTATGGCTCGCGCCACGGATCCTCGAGAATCCCTCCCTCGTAGCTGACGTGCACCAGGTTGCGATCCATCGAGTACGGTTTCTCGGCGGTCACCGGCAACGGGATTTTCTTTTGATTGGCGTAGGCGATCATGTCGGCGCGGCCCGTGAACGTCCATTCAGGACGACGCCACGGCGCGATGATTTTCAAATCGGGCGCGAGCCGCGCAAAAGTCAGCTCGTAGCGAACCTGATCGTTGCCCTTGCCGGTCGCACCATGCGCAACGGCGTCGGCGCCTTCTGCGATCGCAATTTCGACCTGCTTCTTCGCGATTATTGGCCGCGCGATCGAAGTGCCGAGCAGATAGTAGCCTTCGTACACGGCGTTCGCGCGCATCATCGGAAAAACGAAATCGCGGGCGAATTCCTCGCGCAGATTGGAGAGGTAAAATTTGCTTGCGCCGGTCTTGAGCGCCTTTTCTTCGAGGCCTTCGGTCTCCTCGGCCTGCCCGACGTCCGCGCAGTAGGCGACCACCTCGCAGCCGAACTCGTCCTTGATCCAGCGCAGTATCACCGACGTATCGAGACCGCCGGAGTAGGCCAGCACTACTTTTTTGATCTTCTCTTGCGCCACGATTCCTCTGCGAAACGCCTCAGTGATCCTTCTTGAAACGCCGCAAGTCCGGCGATGGGGCAATCCGCAAAATGTCGGGCCGCAACAGCCAGACCATCACGGCTTTTTGCGCGTGCAAACGATTCTCTGCCTGATCGAGCACGACCGAGCGCGGGCCGTCGATCACGTCGTCGGTGATTTCCTCGCCGCGATGCGCCGGCAGACAATGCATCACGATCGCGTCCTTTCGCGCATGCTTCAACAGCGCGTCGTTAACCTGGAAGCCCTTGAAATCGCGCCGCCGCTGCGCCGCCTCTTTCTCGCGGCCCATCGAGGTCCACGTGTCGGTGTACACCACGTCGGCGTCGGTGACCGCCTCGACCGGATTGTCGCTGATGGTGCCGCTTTCGTCGTTGCGAAGGAGCTCCACGAAACTTTTTTCAGGCTCATAGCCCTTCGGACACGCGAGTCGCAGTTCAAATCCCGCGAGCGACGCCGCTTCGATCCAGCTCTGCGCGAGGTTGAATCCGTCGCCGACGAACGCAACCCGAAGTTTGCTCAAGTCGCGGCCAAATCGCTCCTGCATCGTGAGGAGATCGGCGAGCAACTGGCATGGATGAAGCAAGTCGGTGAGGCCATTGATCACCGGCACCGTCGATTCGCGCGCCAACTCGACCGCAGTCTCGTGCGAGAACGTGCGAATCATGATCAGATCGACGCATCGCGCCATGTTGCGCGCGACATCCTTGACCGATTCACGCTCGCCGATCCCGATATCGTTGGGCGCGAGATAAATCGCGTGGCCGCCGAGCTGCGCCATCCCGGTCTCGAACGTGATCCGCGTGCGCAGCGACGGCTTTTGAAAAATCATCGCCAGCGTTTTGCCGCGCAGATACGGATGCTCGATACCGATTTTCAACTCGGCCTTGAGGCGCGCGCCAAGTGCGAGCAGGCCCGCCAGTTCGGCCTCGCTGAGCGAGCTGAAATCGAGAAAGTCGCGCTTGGTCTGCGTGGCGGCGTTCACTTCGCGACCGGCACCGTCGTGAGCGCGTTTTCGATAATCGCGAGGCCCGCGTCGGCTTCTTCGCGCGTGAGATTGAGCGGCGGCAGCAAGCGCAAAACATTGCCCGCGGTGCCGTTGACCAGCAAACGATCCTTCACGCACGCATCGACGATCGGGCGCGCGTCATGCTTCAGCACCACGCCGATGATCATGCCGAGGCCGCGCACTTCGACGATCCGATCGCAGGTCTTCGCGAATTTGCCGAGCCGCTCGAGCATGTACGCGCCGACCGTCGCGGCGTTATCCATCACGCCGTCCTGCTCGAGGGCGTCGAGCACCGCGAGCGCCGCCGCGCACGCGACCGGGTTGCCGCCAAAGGTGCTGCCGTGACTGCCGGGCGTAAAGCTCGCGCCGATTTCCGGACGCGCGATCATCGCGCCGATCGGCAGTCCGCCGCCGAGCGCCTTGGCCAGCGTCACGATGTCGGGCTTGATGCCCGCGTGCTCGTACGCGAAGAATTTGCCGGTGCGGCCGATGCCGGTTTGCACTTCGTCGAGAATCAGCAGCACGTTGTTGCGATCGCACCATTCGCGCATCCGCTTCAGGTAATCGTTGTGCGGGACGACGACGCCACCCTCGCCCTGAATCGGTTCAATCAGGATGCCGACAGTCTGGTCCTGGCGCGCCTTGTCGAACGCCGCGACATCGTCGAACGGCACGAGCCTGAACCCGGGCATCAGCGGATGAAATCCCTGGTGATATTTTTCCTGGCCGGTGGCGCTCAAAGTCGCGAGCGTGCGGCCGTGGAATGAACCGAGCGTCGCGAGAATTTCGAAACGTCCGCCGCCTTCGTTGCTGCCCCATCGACGCGCGAGCTTGATCGCGGCCTCGTTGGCCTCGGCGCCCGAGTTGCCCAGAAATACTTTGCCTCCGCCGAATCGATTTGCGAGCCGCTCGAGCAAGCGCGCCGTCGGTTCGGTGTGAAATACATTCGAGACGTGAGTGAGCTTTTCGGCCTGCTCCTTGATCGCGCGAACCACGCGCGGATGGCCGTGGCCGAGACTGGTGACGGCCAAGCCGCAAAAGAAATCGAGAAAGCGATTGCCGTCCGCATCATATAGATAGGAGCCGTGACCGCGCGCGAAGGCGAGCGGCAGACATCCGTAAACATCGACCATGTTTCGATGCGCGAGTTCGATGATTTCAGTATTGTTCATCGCGATTCCACATTGCTCATGCCTTGGCTAACTGTTTGCTCTGCGACCGTTCGATGCTCGGCGCGAATTGGCCGAGAGGTCCGATACTTTCGCGCGCCGCGCGACGACTTCGGTGCCGATTCCGGCGCGAGTGAAAATCTCAAGCAGCACGGCGTGCCTCACGCGGCCGTCGATAATATGCGTCTTCGCGACGCCCTTGCTGAGCGCGTCGATGCAGCATTCGACCTTCGGGATCATCCCTTCGTGAATCACGCCGCGCGCGATCAGCCGTTTCGCCTCGGCCGCATCGAGCGTCGGCAGCAATTTGCCGTTTTGATCCTTCACGCCTTCGACGTCGCTCAGCAGAATCAATTTCTCCGCCTTGAGCGACGCGGCGATTTCGCCCGCGACGACATCCGCGTTGATATTGTAGGTCTCGCCGTCGCTGCCAAATCCGGTCGGCGCGATCACCGGTATGAAATTGTTGGCCTCGAGCGTGCGCAACAATTCCGGATTCACGCGGTCAACTTCGCCGACCAATCCGATATCGACGCGGCTGCGTTTGCCGTTTTCGTCGGTGACGACCATGCGCATCTTGCGCGATCTGATCAGGTCGCCATCCTTGCCCGAGAGTCCAACCGCGCGGCCGCCGTTGCGTGAAATCGTCGCGACGATATCCTTATTGATTCGCTGCAGGACCATCTCGGCGGCTTCCATCGTGGCCGGATCGGTCACGCGCATCCCGCGCACAAAACGCGACTTGAGGCCGAGCTTGCCGATCAGTTCGGTGATTTGCGGACCGCCGCCATGCACCACGATCGGATTGATCCCGACCAAGTCGAGCAGCACCACCTCTTGCGCGAAACTTTCGCGCAGTTCCGGCGTCAGCATCGCATGGCCGCCGTACTTGATCACAAAAGTTTTGCCGCGAAAGCGCCGGATATACGGCAGCGCCTCGATTAGCATTTCGGCGCGCTGGTGGATGGTGTCTTTCACGGTGTGGGGCTGGTCCTCTGAAAAAAGAAAATCAAAACAGTATTGCACGCGCGGCGCAATCGCTCCGCCGGCTAATTAATTCGACTCGGCCGGTCACGCCTCTCCCGTATCGAGGCGAGCGAAGCAAATCACAGAATATAGCGCGAGAGATCCTCGTCCTCGACGATTGCGTCGAGGCGCCCGTGCACGTAGTCAGCATCGATTGTGAGTTCGTGATCGTGCATCTCGGGCGCGTTGAACGACAACTCTTCGAGCAGGCGCTCGAGGATCGTGTGCAGGCGGCGCGCGCCGATATTTTCCGAACGTCCGTTGACCTTGGCCGCGATATCCGCGAGCACGCCGACGCCTTCGGCGGTGAACGCAATCCGCACGCCCTCGGTCGCGAGCAACGCGACGTATTGGCGGGTCAGCGCGTTCTCGGGCTCGGTCAGGATGCGGATGAAATCCTCGCGAGTGAGCGCTTTCAGCTCGACGCGAATCGGAAAGCGGCCCTGAAATTCCGGAATCAGGTCCGACGGCTTCGAGGTGTGAAACGCGCCCGACGCGACGAACAATATATGATCGGTCTTGACCGCGCCGTACTTGGTGTTGACCGTCGAGCCCTCGACGATCGGCAGCAAGTCGCGCTGCACGCCGGCCCGCGAGACGTCCGGACCGTGCGCGTCGCGCGCCGCAATCTTGTCGATCTCGTCGATAAACACGATGCCCGATTGCTCCGCGCGCTGAATCGCTTCCTGCGCGACGCTTTCCATATCGACCAGCCGCGCCGCCTCTTCCTGGATCAGCAATTCCATCGCCTCGGGAATCTTGACCTTGCGGTTGCGCGTTTTCTTCGGCATCAACTGATTCATCAGGTCCTTCATGTTGAGGCCCATCTCTTCCATCCCTTGCGGGGTGAAAACCTCGACCATCGGCGAGGCGTTCGCGCTGACTTCGAGTTCCACTTCGCGATCGTCCAGATGCCCATCGCGGAGCAGCTTGCGCAATTTTTCGCGCGTGTCCTTGTGCGAGTCGCTGGCGACCGGCTCGATATGCCCGTCCGGCGTGATACCCGCCGCCCTGCGCACCTTGGTCGGCGCGGGAAACAGGATATCGAGCAGGCGTTCTTCGGCGCTTTCGCGCGCCTTCACCGCGACCCGTTCGCGCGCTTCCTCGCGCACCATCTTGACCGAGATTTCGACGAGATCGCGGATCATCGATTCGACGTCGCGGCCCACGTAGCCGACTTCGGTGTAGCGCGAGGCTTCAACTTTAATGAACGGCGCTTGCGCGAGTTTGGCGAGCCGCCGCGCGATTTCGGTCTTGCCGACGCCGGTCGGCCCGATCATCAGGATGTTCTTCGGCGCGATTTCGTCGCGCAACTCGGGCGCGACATTCTGCCTGCGCCAGCGATTGCGCAGCGCGATCGCCACGGCGCGCTTGGCTTCGTGCTGGCCGATAATGTAGCGGTCGAGCTCGGAGACAATCTCGCGCGGGGTCATTACTTGTGGAACTGACATCAGGTTACGACGCCACGATGCGTCAAGAAATTAAATCTCCTCGATCACAAATTGATCGTTGGTGTAAACACAAATCTCCGAGGCTATCTTGAGCGAACTTTCGGCGATTTGGCGAGCGCTCATGCCGTTACCATGCCGCACCAGCGCGCGCGCTGCCGAGAGTGCGAAATTGCCGCCCGAGCCGATCGCCAGGATGCCGTCGTCGGGCTCGAGCACGTCACCCACGCCAGAAATCAGCAGCGAGCTTTCCTGATCCGCGACGATGAGCATCGCCTCGAGCCGGCGCAGTATTCGATCGGTGCGCCAATCCTTCGCGAGTTCGACCGCCGCGCGGCGCAGCACGCCATTGTACTCCTGCAGCTTCGATTCGAATTTGTCGAACAGCGTGAGCCCGTCGGCGGTCGAGCCGGCGAATCCGCCGATCACGCGATCCTGATGCAGCCGGCGAACCTTTCGCGCGGTGCCTTTCATGATGGTCTGGCCGACGCTCACCTGCCCGTCACCCGCCATCACCACGTGCCCGCTATGGCGCACGCACAAAATGGTGGTGTGGCGAAAAATCTCGGCGTCACGCTCGCGGATGGGCACGCTTATAAACCTCTTTCAAATGATTCACGCTCACATGAGTATAGCGCTGCGTAGTCGCCAGGCTCGCATGACCGAGCATTTCCTGGATCGATCGTAAGTCCGCTCCATTAGAAAGCATATGCGTTGCGAAGCAGTGACGCAGCCCATGCGGGGTAAATCCCGCGGTCAGCCCCGAGTCCACAATTCGCTGCTGGAGAATCTTTTCGACGCTGCGAGTGGTCAGGCGCGTGCCGCGCAGATTGACGATCACGGGGCCGTCGGGCTCCCATGCGATCGGCATCGCGCGCCGCCACGCCAGTAGCGCATCGAGCGCCGGCTCTCCCAACGGCACCAGGCGATCCTTGTTGCCCTTGCCCGCTCGCACCATAACCATGCCTACTTCCTCGTTAATATCGCGCCAATCGAGCCCGACCAGTTCGCTGACGCGAAGGCCCGACGAGTAGAGCGTCTCGAAGATCGCGCGATCGCGGAGCGCCGCGGGCGATGAATTTTCAGAATTGACTTCGATCAATTGTTGAACTTCATTTTGCTGAAGCACCGAGGGCAGGCGGCGTTCGTTCTTTGGCGAACGAATTGTGCGGGCTGGACTGGCTTTCCCGAGTGTGGTCTCCCGGTAACGAAAAAATGCTTTTATCGCGCTGAGGCGTCGTTGCACGGTTGCTCGCCGCGCGGTTTTCATCAAGTCGGCAAGGTACGAACGGACGTGATCGGCGGTGATGCCGCTGACGCTGATTTCTTCGACCGCTTTGCCAATCAGCGATGCGCGTTCGAGGAGAAAATTTCGGAACGCGAGCAGATCGCGGCGATAGTTCGTTACGGTATTTTCCGCAGCGCGCGACGCCTTCTGCAGCGCCGCGGCGAAATCCTCGATTGCATCAAGCATCGTCTCGCCGCATCGTCTCGCACAACCAAAGTGCCGCAGCTATGCTATCAGCGGCGATTTGGGGGGAAAAGCGGGTGCAAACCGCGCCGCGTGCAGCGCCGGTTCCCGTTCGGTGAGAGATGAATTGCTGGCATTGCGGCCGCGCGATCGAAATCGTTGCAGGCAAGGATCGCGTCGGCTTTCGCGAAGACTGCGCATCATGCGGCCGGCCGCTGCACGTCTGCCGCAACTGCGGATTTTACGACCCGGCCTTTAACAACAGTTGCCGGGAACCGATGGCCGAACTCGTAGCCGACAAGGAACGCGCGAACTTCCGCGAGTATTTCAAACCGGCCGGCGGCAGGTCAGTTCAAGCGGCGCCGCCGAAGTCCGAGGCGCAGAAAAAACTGGAGGCTCTGTTCAAGAAAAAATCATGACGACCCACACGAGCCTCTTTCGATCGCGCCGCGATTTCAGTCTGTTGATTGCTCTGTTTGCGTTTGCTGCACTGATTTCCAGCGGATGCCATCCCGCCAATTCCGCGCGCGGCGTCGTCGATCGATTCGTCGATCAGTATTACTTGGCAATCAATCTCAAAGCAGCCGAACCATATTGTGTCGGCCTCGCGCTCGATAAACTTCATCACGAAATTGAATTGACCGCGGGCCAGCGAATCGACGCCAACACGCGCAAGCCCGTGGTGCATTACAAGCTCACGGCGCAGCGCGACGCCAAGGATCATACCGAGTTCCTGTTCCGCGCGACGATCGACGTGCCCGAGGGCGGCTCGTTTCAGCGCAACTGGCTGATCGCGGCGCGCAAGGACGGCGATACGTGGAAGGTTTCGAATTTCGGCGAGTACGAGTGATAACCTCAACGTTATGAGCGTTGCCGCGATTATTCTGGCCGCCGGCAAGGGCACCCGGATGCGATCCGCACGCGCCAAGGTGCTGCACGAGATCGCAGGCGAGCCGATGATCGCGCGCGTGATTCGATCGGTGCGCGCGCTCGCGCCGGATCCGCTGGTGGTCGTCGTGGGGCATCAGGCAGCCGAGGTCGAGGCGGCAGTCGCTGCCAGCGATGCAACGTCGTCATGCAGATTCGCGCTCCAGGAGCCGCAGCGCGGCACCGGCGACAGCGCACGATGCGGGCTCAGCGAGATTGCTCCGACGTTCAACGGCGAGGTGCTGATTACGTACGGCGATATGCCGAGCATTTCGCCGGCGACACTGCGGGACTTTGTCGAGTCCCATCGCCAAAGCGGCGCGAAGTTGTCCTTCATCAGCATCAGGCTTGCCGATCCTGCGGCATACGGCCGCGTGATTAGAGACAGCGCGGGCCGCGTGATATCGATCAGGGAAGCACGCGACGCGTCGCCCGCCGAGCGCGCGATCGGCGAAATCAACACTGGCGTTTACCTGGTCGAGGCATCGTTGCTGCGCTCTGCGTTGGCAAATCTGAAACCCAACAATGCGCAAAAGGAATACTACCTGACCGACATTGTCGCGGACGCGGTGAGTCGCGGCGAAAAAGTTGCAGCGTGGATTGCGCACGATCCGGCTGAGTTCGCCGGAATCAATTCGCGCGAGGAGTTGGCATCGATGGAAAAGCAAACTCGCGAGACGATTAACCGTAAGCTGATGGATGCGGGCGTGACCTTAATCGATCCTGCGACCGCGTACATCTCGGAGCAGGCCGCGATTGCGCCTGACTGCGTGATCGGGCCCAACGTGCAAATCCTCGGCAAATGCAAAATCGGCGCGGGCGTGAAAATGGATGGCACCGCGTGGCTGTCGAACGTCACCGTCGGCGCGCGTAGTCACTTGAAGCTCGGCGTGCGCGCGGAGGATTGCACCATCGGCGAGGATTGCGACATCGGACCCTTCGCGCATCTGCGCGCCGGCACCGAGCTCCTCGGGCACAATCGGATCGGCAATTTCGTCGAGACCAAGAAAGCGCGGCTCGGCCATGGCAGCAAGGCGAGCCACCTCAGCTATTTGGGCGATGCGACGATCGGCGACGATACCAACGTCGGATGCGGCGTTATCACCGTGAACTACGACGGCTACGAAAAGCATCACACGACGATCGGCGATCGATGCATGGTGGGATGCGACACGCAGCTCGTCGCGCCGGTGAAGGTCGGCGATGACGTGTACGTCGCGTCGGGCACGACGATCCTGCGCGAGGTGCCCAACGGCGCGCTCGCGATGTCGCATCATCCGCAGCGCGAAAAGCTCGGCTGGGTCGCGAATTGGCGGCGGCGTCACAATGATACGCGCGCGGTCAACGGCGAGCATCAGGCCGAAATCAAGAGCAAGTGACGCACCGAGAAATCGCCTGATCCGAACGGCTGCATTTTTTCCTTGTTTGAAGATGCATTAAAATGAATAATCGAAACTAAGGGGCGCGATGCGCCAAATCACAACGAAGAGGTGACGGCGCCAGCGAGCGAAAAATTTTCGAGAGTAGCGCCAGGACTCATGGCTCGAAGCCGTGAGTTGACGAGGTGGAAGCAGTATCGAGAGTGATCGGCGGATGGCTTCCCGGCTCCACAGTCGAAAGAGATGCTTCAAACCGCGCGGGTGACCGCGCGACAAACGTATCTCAGGTGGCAGGGCAATCGGCCCGGTTCTGAATTTCTAAACTCTCCCGCTTAGCCGTTTCATCGCGTGGTTGTATCCGGGTCAGAAAACCCGGTACCGGCCGCATCGTTCCCTGACGAGCGCACGGATGTCCGTGTGCGATGCGATAACTCCGCAACCGGGAACGGGAGAGAATCAGATGTGTGGAATCGTCGGATATGTAGGAACGGGCGAAGCGTACCCGATTTTGCTCGATGGGCTTGGACGTCTCGAATATCGCGGCTACGATTCGGCCGGCGTCGCGACGCTGCTCGCTGACGGCAAGCTCGAAATTCGGCGCACCAAGGGGAAGCTCGAGAACCTGCGCAAGCTACTCGCCGAGGCGCCGTATCTGGGCGGCAATATCGGAATCGGACATACGCGATGGGCCACGCACGGGCGGCCGTCCGAAGAGAATGCGCATCCGCACAAAGCCGGCCCGGTCGCGGTCATCCACAACGGAATCGTCGAAAATTTTATCGAGCTGCGCGCGGAATTGATCGGTCGCGGCCACAAACTCCGATCTGAAACCGACACCGAGCTGATTTCTCACCTCATCGAGGAGAACATCGCGCGCGGGCTCGCGCTGACCGAGGCCGTGCGCGAAGCGGTGCTGCGCCTTCGCGGATCGTTCTCGATCGTCGTGCTCTCTGAAACCGAGCCTGACAAATTAGTGGCCGCCAAAACCGCGACGCCGCTGGTGCTGGGCCTCGGCGACGGCGAAAATTTTATCGCGTCGGACATCCCCGCGATTCTCGAACACACGCGGCGCGCAATCATTTTGGAAGACGGCGAAATCGCGGAAGTCACCGCCGACAGTATCCGGCTGATGAAGTTCGACGGCACGCCGGTCACGCGAGCGCATCGCGATATCGAATGGGACGCGGTCGCAGCGACGAAGGGCGGCTTTCGCCACTTCCTGCGCAAGGAAATCAACGACCAGCCGCAGGCCTGGATCGACACGATGGCGGGACGCGCCAGTGCGGGCTCGCCCAAAGTGCGCTTCGAGAGCGAGTTGCTGCCCGCGGCGGGACCGCCGGCGATCTCGCGAATCGTGATGGTGAGCGCGGGCGCGTCGTGGATCACGTCGCAGATCGGCAAATTCATGATCGAGGATCTCGCCGGGATTCCGGTCGAGGTCGATTACTCCTCGGAGTTCCGCTACCGCCGTCCGCCGATCGACGATCGCACGATGATCATCGCGGTGTCGCAATCGGGTGAGACGGCCGACACGCTCGCCGCGATGGAGGAAGGGCGCGCGCACGCGGCGCATCTGCTGGCGATCACCAACACCGTCGATTCGTCGATCGCGCGCAAGGCCAATGCACAACTGTACACGCGATGCGGCCCCGAGATCAGCGTGACGACGACGAAATGCTTCATCACGCAGCTCGAATCATTTTACCTGCTCGCGATTCATCTCGCGTCGCGGATGGGCAAGCTCACCGACGCCCAGGCCGAAGAACTTCTGCGTCCGGCGTTTGCGATTCCCGGCCAGATCGAGGCGATCATCGCACTCGAGCCGCAAATCCAGCAGATCGCGCGCAAGTTCGCGATGGCGCGTGATTTTCTGTTCCTCGGACGCGGAATCAACTATCCGGTCGCGCTCGAAGGCGCGCTGAAGCTCAAGGAAATTTCCTACATCCATGCCGAGGGCTATTCGGCGGGTGAGATGAAGCACGGGCCGATCGCGCTGATCGACGACCAGATGCCGGTGGTGGTGATCATTCCCAACGACGAGCTGTTCGACAAGTCGATGTCGAATCTGAAGGAAGTCGAATCGCGCAACGGGCGGATTATCGCGGTGACGAATCGCGCGACCGACGAACTGCGCGCGATCGCCGCCGAAATTATCGAGGTGCCGGAGACGAATCGGATGCTCACGCCGGTGCTGATGACGGTGCCGTTGCAGTTGCTCGCGTACCATATCGCGTCCGAGCGGGGCGCCGACGTCGATCAGCCGCGCAACCTCGCGAAGTCAGTCACGGTGGAATAGCTGGAGCGTATCGAAAAGGTCGGGCGTCGCGGCGGATGCCAAACGCCCCAATCTCTCATACTATTAGTGGTCCTATGCGCTGGACTACTGACGTAATCAGAAAATCGTTCCTGGATTTCTTCGAGGAGCGCGGCCATGCGATCCTGCCGTCGGCGCCGCTGGTTCCCAAGGGCGACCCGACGCTGCTCTTCACCAACGCGGGCATGGTGCCGTTCAAGGATTATTTTCTCGGACTCCGCACGCCGCCGAATCCGCGCGTCGCCGATTGCCAGAAGTGCCTCCGAATTTCCGGCAAGCACAACGATCTCGAAGCGGTCGGCCGCGACACTTATCATCACACCTTTTTCGAGATGCTCGGCAACTGGTCGTTCGGCGACTACTACAAGGAAGACGCGATTCGGTGGCATTGGGAGCTGATCACGAAAGTCTGGGAAATCGATCCCGCGCTGCTCTACGCGACCGTGCATCACGAAGATCAGGAGGCCGAGGACATCTGGCTAAAGCTCGGCGTGCTGCCGAAGGACCGCATCCTGCGTTTCGGCGACAAGGACAATTTCTGGGAGATGGGCGAGACGGGGCCCTGCGGCCCCAACTCGGAAATCGATATCGATCGCGGCGAAGGCGCGTGCGAGCCCGAGAAAAATCATCCGGGCGAGAAATGTTTCGTCAACGTGGACGGATGCTCGCGCTTTATCGAGCTCGGCAACCTGGTGTTCATCCAGTACAACCGCGACGCGTCGGGTACGCTGACGCCGCTGCCGAAGAAGCACGTCGATACGGGCACCGGGCTCGAGCGGGTCGCGGCGGTGATGCAGAGCATCGAGCAAGGCAAGCTGCTCGGCAACTACGACATCGATTTGTTTCAGGCGATCATTAAATCAATCGAGCGAGTAGCTGAGCAATTCGAGAGTATAGCGAGAACTTCTGACCGTGTGGTGTCCCTTGCGAGGTATGGTGACTCGATCGAAACCGATGTCTCGTATCGGGCAATTGCGGATCATGCCCGTGCGATATGCTTCCTGATCGCAGACGGTCTCATTCCGGGGAACACCGATCGCGAGTACGTTCTGAGACGGCTAATTCGCCGCGCTGCACGCCACGGACGACGCATTGGGTTCGACGATAGCTTTCTGTTTGACGTTTGCCGGGCGGTTATCGCCGCGATGGGTTCGGCGTATCCCGAGCTCGATCAAAAGAAACACAAAATCATCAACGAGGTACACATAGAGGAAGAACGTTTTGGGAAAACCCTGAACATTGGGCTTTCCTTGTTAGGCGACGCGATCAAGCAACTGCGTCTTCGAGGAAAAAGCATTCTGCCCGCCGACTCTGCTTTCAAACTCTATGACACGTACGGCTTCCCGCTCGATCTGACGCAGGACGTTCTACGCGAAGACGGATTTACCGTGGACGTCGCGGGCTTCGATAGCCTGATGGAGCAGCAGAAGAAGCGCGGACGCGCGGCGCGCAAGGACGACGCTATCGCACCCGAAATCAGCCTCGGCGCGCACGTATCGTCGCGCTTCGTCGGTCACCACAACTACCAGGCCGAGTCGGAAGTGCTCGCCACCGGTGGCAAAACCGGCGAGCAGGTCGCCGTCGTCGTCGCGGAGACGCCCTTCTACCCCGAGGGCGGCGGCCAGGTCGGCGATCGCGGCGTGATCGAAACTGAAGCAGGCGCGATTCTCGAAGTGTCCGATACGCGGAAGTCCGACGGCTCGATCGTGCATCTCGGACGAATCATTCGCGGCGACGCCGCCGACTTCGGGCGCGGCGCGCGGGTCAAGCTGACGGTCGATCGGCTGCGGCGCGACGCCACGATGCTGAATCATTCGGCGACGCATATTCTGCACTACGCACTCCGCGAGGCGCTGGGCAATCAGGTGCATCAAGCGGGATCGCTGGTGGCGCCGGATCGGTTGCGCTTCGATTTTGCGCATCAGGGAGCAATCAAGGACGACGCGCTCGAATCGATCGAGGAAGAAATCAACGCGCGCATCCGCGAAAACGCGGAAGTCACCACCGAGGAGATGGCGCACGACGACGCGTTGAAAGCCGGCGCGCTCGCATTCTTCGGCGACAAGTACGGCGACCGCGTGCGCGTGGTCAGGATGGGCGATTTCTCCGTCGAGCTATGCGGCGGCACGCACGTCTCGCGCACCGGCGACATCGGATTTTTCAAGCTCGAGAGCGAATCGGGCGTAGCGGCGGGCGTGCGCCGAATCGAGGCCGTCACCGGCCGGGGCGCGCTCGAGACCGTTCGCAAACGCGAGAAGATTCTCGAGGAGATCGGCGCGCACTTGGGCGCGCGCGATTCCGCCGCGGTCGATCGCCTGGAAAAATTGCTCGCGCGTGAAAAAGAGCTCGAGAAAAAACTCCGCGCGATGGAACAAAAGCTGGCTGGCGGCGCGGCGGGCGCTGCCACCGACGAGGATGTCCGCGAGATCGCGGGCGTCAAGCTGGTCATCCGCAAGCTCGACGGAGTCGAGCCCCGCGCGATGCGCGAAATTGCCGATCGGATGCGTCAAAAGCACGGCTCGGCTGTGGTCGCGCTCGGCTCGATTCACGGCGAGGGAAAAGTCGCGCTGCTGGTCGCGGTGACGCCGGATCTGATCGATAAAATCAAAGCGGGCGACATCATCAAAGCGATCGCGCCGATCGTTGGCGGTACCGGCGGCGGACGTCCTGACCTCGCGCAGGCCGGCGGCAAGGACGCAAGCAAGCTCGACGATGCGCTCGCGAAAGTCGCTTCGATGATCAAGCCGCAGTAGCCGTCCCGTCCGTCATCTTGAGCGGAGGCCGCCGGAGTCGAAAGATCTCGTCTTATGCTTCGCCCGTTATTCAATGAAAAATTCGCGAACCCACTTTCACATCACCGCTGAATTGGACTACGATTATGTAGCCGGCGTACGCAGGATCGGCTGGCGTTAGCGACGAAAGCAGCACTTCCAGAGGCCCCGGCGATTTCCCAGTTAGCTAGCGAAGACTCGCTCGAACTTCATTTCGACGATCCCCGCCTGTTCACCGATCTACTCGGCCAACATGACGCGCACGTGCGTACGGTCGAGAATGCGCTCGGCGTCCGCATCGGCGTGGCGGGGACCGCGCTCAAAATTTCGGGAGCGCACGCCGAGCAGGCGCTGGCCGGCAAGGTGATCAGCGAACTCTACGATTTGCTCAAGCGCGGCTATCAGGTTTTTCCGAGCGACGTCGAATACGCGATTCGTATCATCCGCAGCGATCGCAACGCCGAGCTGAGAGATATCTTTCTCGACACCGTCTACGTGTCAGCGAACAAACGCGTCATCTCGCCGAAGAGCACCAATCAGAAACTCTATATCGACGCGATACGGGGCCACGATATCGTGTTCGGAATCGGCCCCGCGGGCACCGGCAAGACCTATCTCGCGATGGCGATGGCGCTCGCGTCGCTCATGAAAAACCAGGTCACGCGGATGGTGCTATGCCGCCCCGCGGTCGAGGCCGGCGAGAAGCTCGGCTTTCTGCCAGGCGATCTCGCCGAGAAAGTCAATCCCTATCTCAGGCCGCTCTACGACGCGCTGCACGACATGGTGGATTTCGACCGCGCGCGCCGGATGCTCGAGCGCGGCACCATCGAAGTCGCGCCGCTCGCCTTCATGCGCGGCCGCACGCTCAACGACTCGTTCATCATTCTCGACGAAGCGCAGAACACCACCTCGGAACAGATGAAGATGTTTCTCACGCGGCTCGGTTACAACTCGAAAGCCGTCATCACCGGCGACGTCACGCAGATCGATTTGCCGAGCGGCAAACTGTCGGGGCTGAAGGAAGCGAGTATCGTGCTGGGCAACACGGCGGGAATCAAATTCATCCGCTTCAACGATCGCGACGTGGTGCGCCATCGCCTGGTGCAATCGATCATCAAGGCCTACGAGTCTTTCAGCGACGACGCGCTTCCCCCGCCGCCGCCATCCGACGGCAATCATCGAGACTGACCGCGTGGCGGTGGAGTTCCGATCCGCGACGGCGCGCGCGCGCGGCTATGCTCGCGCTCTTCGCACGGACGCCGAACTTCTGATGCGCGCGGCCGGCGTGCCCGATTGCGAACTCTCCGTGATGCTCGTATCGGACCGCGCGATCCGCGCGCTTAATCGCAATTACCGCCATCTCGATCTGCCCGCCGACGTGCTCTCATTTTCGCAACTCGAAGAGGTCGATGTGCCGCCACCCGATCCTCGCGCGCTGATCAATCGGCGCGGATTGCCGCTCGGCGACGTCGTCATCTCGATCGATACCGCGGCTCGGCAAGCGCGCGAACTCAGCATCGATATTCCATCGCGGCTGCGTGCACTTTTGATTCACGGCTTTCTGCATCTGATCGGATACGATCACGAGCGCTCGCCGGCCGAGGCGCGGCGGATGTTCGCGCGAGCGCGCGCGCTCGAATCCAGGATCGCGCCGCCGAAAGAAATCTCCAGACCGCGAACGAAAACTCGCGCTCGCAAGGCCGCATCCGGCCGCGTCATCGCACGATGAAACGCGTGAGCGTGAAGATTCCCGCGGCGGCGATGCTCACGCATTTTACCCGCGCCTCGAAGACCGCGTCGGCACTCGACAATCTGATCGCGATCTTGAAGTGCGGCACGATTCGCGGCGGCCGCCGGATGGTCGGCGGAGGACGCGCCGCAGTATGCCTCTTCGACGTCCCGATCGCCGAATTGGGCGCGCTGCTTGATCGCCGAAATCGCCGCCGCTATGAACCTTTCGGCATCGCGATCGACAAACGCTATGCTTTCAAAACGGGCGCGCGGCCGGTGATTTACCTGCCGGCAATCGAGGCGCGGCAAATTCTGGATGAAGAGGAGCGCTGGCGCGTCGTGACGATCGATTTGAATGGCGCGCCGCCGATCGACTGGACCTTCGAGCGCGAATGGCGCCTTGCGGGCGACCTCGTGTTCGAGCCGAACGAAGCGGCGGCGCTGGTGGAGAGCTGGAAGGACGTAGATGAAATTTTCGATCGCTTCGACGGACGGCCGCCGTGCGCCGGCGTAATTCCGATCGGCGAAATCTTCGCGCCGCGCAACGCATGATCTCGTCGAACAACCTCACGCGCGCGGGGCTGCTGATCGCGAGCGGCCTCGCGGTCGGACTTGCCTTCCCGAAATTCGACCTGAGCCTGCTCGCCTGGATTGGCTTCGTGCCGATGTTCTACGCGCTCGAGGGCGAGACCCTGCGCCGCGTGTTCTGGTGGGCGTTTCTGCAGGGCTTCGCCGCCAACCTCGTGGGGCTTTACTGGATTCCGATTCCGATTCACGACTTCGCTGACGTTCACCTCGCGTTCGCGATCCTGCCGATGTTCCTGCTCGCGGGCATCGTCGCGCTTTTCACCGCGCTCGCGATCTGGAGCGGCGAATTCGTCGCGCGCCGCGCGCGCATTCCTATCGTCGTCACGATGCCGCTCGCGTGGACCGCCGTCGAATGGATTCGCACCTATTATCCCATCGGCTTTCCGTGGAACCTGCTCGGCTACACCGCCTATCGCAATCTCGAATTGATCCAATTCGCCGAATTCACCGGCGTTTACGGCATCTCTGCGCTGATCGTGTTTTTCAACGCGGTCGTGTACACCGTGATTTTTCGCCGCGGCAGTAATCGCCTGCTGATCGCGAGCCTCGCCGCGCTGACCTCGCTGATGCTGATCCTGTTCGGCTTCGGCGCGTGGCGAATCGCCAACCTCAAGACCATCGCACCCGAAGGCAGTTTCAGGGTTGCGATGGTGCAAGGCAACATCCCGCAATCGCTAAAGTGGAATCCCGAATTCCTGCCGCATAGCTACAAGGTCTATCAGGATGAAAGCGTCGCGGCGGCCCGGCGCGGCGCCGATTTGATCGTATGGCCGGAAGCGGCGGCGGCCTTCCTCTTCCAGCCCGACGATCGATACCCCGCCGATTGGGCCGAGGACGCCGCGTACCGAACCGCGCTGCTTACGATGGCGCAGCGCATCGGCGATCCGATTCTCTTCGGCGCGCCTGCGATGGCGCATAGCGACGGCCGCCCGGGATTCTACAATCGCGCGTACCTCGTCTCCGCCAGGGGCGAGGTTACCAGCCACTACGACAAGATGCAGTTGGTGCCGTTCGGCGAATACGTGCCCGCCCGCGCGCTGCTTGGATCTTTTGTGAATCGCATCGTCGAGGGCTTCGGCGATTTGATCCCCGGCGATCGGCAGACGCTCTTTTCCGTGAAGGGCGCGACGCTCGGCATCCTGATTTGCTACGAGAGCATCTTTCCCGACTTCACGCGGCGCGAGGTCGCGGACGGCGCCACCGTGCTCATCAATATCACCAACGACGCGTGGTATGGGCAAAGCTCCGCGCCGTATCAGGCGCTCGCGATGGCCGCGATGCGTTCGGTCGAGACCAAGGTGCCGATGGTGCGCGTCGCGAATACCGGCATCAGCACGATCATCGAGCCGTCGGGGGAAATCACGCATCGCACGCCGCTATTCAAGCGCGGCACTGAGATCGAAACCGTCAGGTGGCGCCGCGTGCAAACCGCGTACACTCGCGTGGGCGATTTGTTTTCCGAGATTTGCTTCGTGCTGATGGCGATAGGATTGATATTCGCATGGCGATGGCCGCGCGAGGCGCTTCCTATCACCGTCATCGCGTCGCCCGCGCTGCACAGCAACGGCCGCGGCTAAAGACTCTACTCACCAATGATAGGTACGTTGCAGCAGGCTGGCCTTTGCGACCAGCCTGCCAGAGTTATCCTCGCGCGCTATAGCTGCGGGATCTGACTAATGATTGAAAGCCGCCTGCACCTCGCGCCCGCGATGCTCCGCGACAATCGTCTGCTCCAGCTTCGCGAGTCGCTGCTCGAGCGTAATGCGCGTCGCCGATTCCCGCTCGCGGGCTGCTTCCAGCCGGGCAACCCGATGCTCGGTTGAAGCCGTCTGTGATGCTATTTCCGCGGCCAGCCGAGCTATCCGCTCAGCCTGTTGCTGGTTCAGGGTAGCTTGCTTCTTCAGTTCGTTCAGTAGCATCGAGGTGAGCATCGAGTAACGTACCGACTCGACCTTGCCATCCGAACCATGAACTACTAACTCGGGATAGACCTGATCGACTTCCTCCGCGACGAGGCCATATTGCTTGGTTGCTTGCGGGTCGTCTTTGTAGCGGAATGTCACCGGATGGAGCTTCATAAGGCCGTCGGTCGAGTTATCCATGCTATGGATGTCGCGCTTGTAGCGCGCCGACGACACTACGACACCTAGCCGCCCGCTGCCATTGACTACCACGTCGCTACCCGATACCGCGCTGCCGGTGATGCCCGCGATGTAAGTCGCCGTCTGTTTGCCCGCCGTGCCGATGCGAATGGTGCCGGTGTCGGTCGAAACGCCCAGGTTGGCGACCTCGATATTGTCTTTACCAGTGGTTAGGTTAAAGCCAGCCTGAAACCCAAGCGCGGTATTCGATGGGCCGGTCGTGTTCTTGTATAGCGCTTGCAGTCCAGCCGCCGTGTTATAGCTGCCGCTCGTGTTGCTGTACAGAGCTTGCGCTCCATTGACGGTGTTCTGGATGCCGGTGGTATTGCTGAAAAGAGCACTCGCTCCCTGGGCGCTATTGTTCCTACCCGTGGTGTTGTTCCTAAGAGCGGACATCCCGGCGGCGGTATTGTCATTGCCCGTCGTGTTCTGATCGAGGGCGTTGTATCCAATGGCCGTGTTGTTGTAGCCGTTAGTGTTGCCGAACAGAGCAAACTCTCCGACCGCGACGTTGCGGAAACCAGCGATGTTGTGGTACAGGGCGTCCACGCCATCGGCAGCATTACTGTAGCCCGTGGTGTTGAAAGCGAGGGCGCCCACTCCATCAGCGGTATTGTCATGGCCAGTGGTGTTGGAGTAAAGGGCTTGCAATCCGGTGGCGGTATTGTAGCTGCCAGTGGTGTTACTGAAGAGTGAGTCCCATCCGGTGGCGGTATTGTAGCTGCCGCTGGTGTTGCTCAGGAGTGAGTTTGCTCCGGTCGCAGTATTGTCATTGCCGATGGTGTTGTGCCACAGCGCTTGCACTCCAGTGGCAGTATTTTCCTGGCCCGTGGTGTTGAGCTCCAAGGAGTAGTATCCGGTGGCGGTGTTGTAGTAGCCGCCGGTGTTGGAAAAGAGCGCCCTATCCCCGTCGGCAGTATTGTAGTAACCGCTCGAGTTACTGTAGAGAGCATTCACTCCTGTCGCGGTATTGTAATAGCCGGTGGTGTCGTTCAACAGCGCTTGCGCTCCCACGGCCGTATTCTCCCAACCCGAGCTGTGGGTGGAGAATGCATAGTACCCGAGCCCGGTATTGTAGCCGCCAGTGTTGCCCCCAATGAACGCGCCGTCCCCGAGGCCGGTGTTGGTTCCGCCGGATGCGCTGGTCGCGAGCGATAGCGCGAAAACCAAAACCGCCGAGATCGAAAAGAGAAGATTCGTCGCCGTCTTTTTCATGGACCCACCCTCGCGAAGGTCGTTGAAACCGCACCATCGAGAGCTTGAGCCCACACTGCGATCGCTGCGAACGCTATGAGAGAACTCTCCTGCCCGATGATGGCGCAAGGGTGAGCCATCGCGCAACCGCTTGAGATGAGCAAGGCGTCTGACCTGAAGTGGGCGCTCGCATTCCGCAATTCAAGCTCGCCTGGTCACCCTCCTTATTGCGGTAGCCTTTGCAAAGGAGCATCGTACTCGACTGTACGCATTATGCTGGCCGGCAAAATTGACCTAGATCCAATTCAGGTAGCGCGCCGTCCGAAGGGGCTGCTTGCGCCGAACCGTCCAGGCGTGGCCGCAATCCTGTTGCTTGCTTCTCTGTTAGCTGCCGGATGCGCTGATAACAGCGAAACCAAGGCGATGGCCAGCCGATGCCAAAGCGACGATCGCGCCGCCTGCGCCAAGCTCGACGACCAACGCCAGGTCCGCGACCAGGCCGACTACCAGGTTGAACCCGCGCTCGGGTACCTCACTCTGCCGCCAGGAATCTTTCTGCCGATGCCGGTAGCTGCGCACGCACACGCCGATCCATCTATGTAGACCGCGCGCCATGTAGCGCTGGGATAGCGGCATAGGCGCAAACCAAAAAAAGGGGCCGCCGGAAATTCCAGCGGCCCTTACGCATTGAACCAAAATCGACTTAGCCGAGCAGCGACTTAGCCACGGTCTCGCGATGCACCGGTGCGTTGCCGAAATTCGCTTCTCCAGCCAGCGCGCGCCGATGATACAGATGCATATCGTGCTCCCACGTGAAGCCGATTCCGCCGTGCACCTGGATTGCCTCCGACGTGACGTTCTTCGCCATGTCCGACGCGTATGCTTTCGCCATCGGCACCGCCGTCGCGGCCTCCTCGCCTTTCGTATCGACCGTCCAGCACGCGTAGTAGGTCAGCGAGCGCGCGTTCTCGACCGCAACCATCATATCGACGCACTTATGCTTGACCGCCTGGAACGATCCGATCGGCTTGCCGAATTGCACGCGCGTCTTCGCGTACTCGACCGACATGTCGAGCGCCTTCTGCGCGGTCCCGACCATCTCCGCCGAGAGGCCCGCGGTCGCGATATCGAGCGTGCGGCGCAGAATCGGCCATCCCTCGCCTTCCTTGCCGATCAGTTCCGAGGTTTTCGCGTTGTCGAATTTCACATGGCAGAGCCGCCGCGTCATATCGACGGTCTTGAGCTGCGTGATCGTCACGCCCGGCGAATTGGTCGCCAGCGCAACCAGCGTGATGCCTTTTTCGCCGCTGCCACCGGTGCGGACCGCCACCGCCATCCCGTTGGCGACGTGCGCGTCCGGCACGAAGAACTTCTCGCCGCTCAGCGTGTACTCGTTGCCGCTCTTGGTGGCCTTCATCTGGATTCCGTCCGCGTCGAATCGGCCCGATGCTTCCGCAATCGCGACCGTCCCGATAAACTCACCCTTGGCCATCCGCGTCAGGATGTTCTTTTTCTGCTCCTCGGAGCCGCCCTCGATCACCAGTGGCGCCGCGAGCAGCGCGGTCGTGAAGAGCGGTCCCGGCACCAGCGCCTTGCCCGCCTCTTCGACGACAACCGTCATGTCGAGAAAGTTGCCGCCCTGGCCGCCGTACTCTTCGGGGATCAAAAGTCCCGGCCATCCCAGATCGACCAGTTTCTTCCAGAAACCGGCGTCGTGCGCGGTGGCATCCGCCATCATCTGGCGAACAAACTTGGTCGGGCAATTGTCGGCCAGAAAGCGCTTGGCCGCATCCCGCAGCATCTCTTGTTCTTCTGAAAACCCGAAATCCAACTTGATTGAACCTCCGTTGCTTCGATGGGGGAATCCGGCGCCAGACCGCGCTCGGATCCATGATTCAGCTACCATTAACGCTTTCGCGCGCGCAAGCGCGCCACGGCCGTCGATCGCGGTTTGGTCCTGCTTGATTCGTTTGTGCAAGATTCGCGAGAGTAAGCGGCTACGCTTGAAAGATGCGCGATCCCAAGCGCGGAGTTTACGATGGAACATAAGGATCTGGTTCGCGAGGAGTTCACCCGCCAAGCCCCCGGTTACGCCGACGCGCCGGTGATCAAGGATCCGCTTCATCTGCAAAAACTGCTCGACCAGGTCAAGCCGGATGCCGCCGCGCGCGTGCTCGAAATCGCCACCGGACCCGGCCACGTCGCACTCGCGTTCGCGCGCGTGTGCCGCGAGGTCATCGGCGTCGATTTGACCGAGGCGCCGCTCAAGATTGCCGAGCGGATGCGCGCCGAACGCGGCCTCGCGAACGCCCGCTTCATGCAGGGCGACGTTGAAGCGCGCCTGCCGTTTGCCGACGGCGAGTTCGACGTCGTGATTTGCCGCTTCGCGGTCCATCACTTCGAGCATCCCGAAAAAGTGATCGCCGAGATGAGCCGGCTATGCCGCGTCGGCGGCGCCGTCGCGATCGAGGATCTGATTTCGAGCGAGCATCCCGAGCGCGCGGACTATTACAATCGCTACGAGCGACTGCGCGATTCGTCGCATACGCGGGCGCTGCCCCTCAGCGAGTTGGTGCGCACGATAGCATCGGTCGGACTCGAGCTCGTGCGCTTCGGCTCCGACGGTTTGATGAATCCGGTCGAGCGATGGCTCGACGCGGGCTTCACGCCGGCCGACAAGCGCGCCGAGGCGCTCGCAATGATCGAGCGCGACCTCGCCGAAGATTTGACCGGGGCGAATCCGCGCCGCGTCGATGGCGAGCTGTTTTTCACGCATCGCACCGCGATCGTCGTCGCGCGCAAGCTGAAGCCCCGCGGGTAGGAGAGAAGCTTCGGAGTGCGAAACCCACCCGGGTTTCGCGCTTCCCTGGGCGACGAGTCGCCGGCTAAGCGGTTGAATCGCGATCAGCAGATGCGCGCTACGCGCTGCCAGTAATTGGAAAAAAAGAGGCGGCTGAATCACAGCCGCCTCCGAGAAAGCACCGGCGCTCGACAGTAGATGAGCTGAAAAACTACTTCGATTCCTTCATCGCGGCGACCAAAATTGCGGCCAGCTCGGGACGCGTAAATTCCGGCGGCGGCGGCTGGCCCGCGCGCAGCATTTCGCGCACCTTGGTGCCCGACAGGATCAAGCGGTCTTCCTCGGTATGCGGGCAGGTCTTGAACGACGCCATCCCGTTGCATCGCTTGCAGTAGAAGGTGTTTTCGAACATCAGCGGCGTGATGCCGATTTCTTCCGGCTTGAAGCGATCGAAAATCTTCTGCGCGTCGTAGCTGCCGTAGTAACTGCCGACGCCGGCGTGATCGCGGCCGACGATGAAGTGGGTGCATCCGTAGTTGCGCCGCACGATCGCGTGCAAGATCGCTTCGCGCGGACCGCCGTAGCGCATGTGCGCCGGAAACACGCCGAGCATCGCGCGGTCCTTCGGATAGTAATGATCGAGCAGCACCTTGTAGGTTTCCATCCGGACCGCGGCCGGCACGTCGTCGCCCTTGGTCTCGCCGACCAGCGGATGAATCATGATGCCGTCGCAAATTTCGAGCGCGGCCTTCTGGATATACTCGTGCGCGCGATGAGTCGGGTTGCGGGTCTGGAAGGCGACGATTTTGCGCCATCCGCGCTTGCGGAACTCGGCTCGGGTCTGGCGCGGCTCACGCGGATATTCGAGGAACGTGCGGCCGGGAATTTCGTCGATCAGCGTGATGCATCCGGCGAGGCAATAGGGCGGCATCGAGGTGACGTTCTTGGCGCCGGGGTGCGCATCCTCGTCGGTGCCGAACACGGCTTTGGCTTCGGCGCGGCGATCGACCTGGTAGATTTCCGCGAGCTGCATGATCGCGAGGCGCTTGCCGTCTTCGGTCGCGAGTGCGATGTCGCTGCCGATTTTGAGCGAGCGCGCCGTGGCTTCATCGACGGCGAGCGTGATCGGAATCGACCACGGTATTCCCGAGGCGAGACGCATCTCGTCGCGGCTCCGCTTGTAATCCGCCTCGCCCATGAAGCCGGTGAGCGGCGAGAACGCGCCGGACGCGAGCATCTCGAGATCGGCGAGGTCGCGCGCGTTGAGCGTGACGACCGGCAGCGTCGCGGCGCGCGCGCGCAGACTGGCTTGCTCGGAGGCGGTCGCTTTCAGATCGACCAGTTCGCCGCCGCCGTGCGCCGTGATTGGATCTTCATGCACGCTCATCGGCGTGCTCCTTTGTTGATGTAGTTCAGCTCTTCGAGGCGCGCGATCAATTTCCCGAGGCTCTCCGCGACGCTTTCGATGCTGCTATCGACAACCAGTTCGGGGGTGTGCGGTTCCTCGTACGGGTCGGAAACGCCGGTGAAGGATTTGATTTCGCCGGCGAGGGCTTTTTTGTAGAGGCCTTTGACGTCGCGCTCGACGAGTTTGTCGATGGTGCAGCGGACGAAGACTTCGACGAAGCGATCGTGGAGGCGGCGGACTTCGTCGCGGACTTCGCGGTAGGGGGAAATGGCGGCGGAGATCACGATCACGCCGTTGCGCGCAAGCAGATGGCTCACGTAGCCGATGCGGCGAATATTGATGTCGCGATCTTCCTTCGAAAAACCGAGTCCCTTGGAGAGATTGGTGCGGACTTCGTCGCCGTCGAGGATTTCGACGCGATGGCCCCGTTCGCGGAGTTCAGTCGCGAGCAATTCAGCGAGGGTGGACTTTCCGGCCCCGGACAGACCTGTAAACCACAAGGTAAAACCCTGATCCATGCGCGATGTATAGCTCCCTTTAATCGAATAGATTACTTGGCGAACTGGTGAGGTTGATTAACCCTGCGAAGTTACTGAATCGGGGGTGATGTGACAAGGGGCCGCGGGAGGGCGAATGGCGGAGAGAAAGAACTGGAACCTCAGGATGAAGAGAAAATCAGGTTGAGATGAATCGAGAGGGCGGCGGGAGAGGAATAGATTTCGCCGGCGCCGGCGGCCAGTAATCGATCGCGCGATTTATCGTCGTGCGCGATTCCATAGAAGCGAACGTGCGCGGAGCGGGCCGCGACGAAGTCGGCCTCGCTGTCGCCGACGAATGCTGCGTCGTCGGCGCGCGCGGACAATTGCTCGAGCGCTCGAATGATCATGTCGGGCGCGGGCTTGAGGGGGAGCATCGAGTCGCGGCCGACGATTACTGCGATCCAATCGGGCGGGTCGGAGATTACGGCATTGAGATCCTTCGACTCCGGCAGCCTCCGCTCAGGATGACGGAGGGGAGGCAGCCTGCCCCGTTCGACTTCGCTCAGGGCTTCGGCTGCTGGATGACGGAGGGGAGGAACGGACTGGGCATCGCGCGGTGCGTTAGCGTGCGATCCGGCACCCTCACCTACCTCGTCCCCGGCGGGACTCGGCCTCCCTTCGACAGGCTCAGGGCAGGCTCTCAATGGTCTGATAACGGGCGAGGTATAAGAGCCGGCAGCTTGCGCGTCGGGATGACGGTGTGAGGCAGGCGACGACTCCGGATTATGGAGGGGAGCGGCGGGCGGCAGCGGGGGGAGGGGGTGGAGCTCGAACCAGCGGCGGATCGTGCGCGAGGAGTTCGAGGAGACGATCGCGACCTGTGCGCCGCGGTCGCGCAGTGCCGCGAGCAATGCGATTGCGCCTTCGAGCGGCTTCGCGCGATCGACGCCGGCCAGTTCGATCTTCTCAATCATCGCGGAGGCGGAGCGGAGATTCTGGCGTTCGCTCGGGCCGATGCCGTCGGCGACGAGCAGTTTGCGGTAGGCGTCGTAGAGCGGGAGATTGCCGCGCGGAATCCGCTCGAAAATATCCGCCGGCGCGCCGACCGAGCGGAGAAACGGCTCGAGCTGTAGGCGGCCGCCGGCCCAATCGACCTCGGGCTCGAGGCGGGCGATGGTGTTATCGAAATCGAAGATCCAGAACTTTGTCATCGTGATTGAGGGTAGCATCGCGACCCCTGGATTCATCCTTCGCAATTCGGCGGGCCCGCGCGATCATTTCGGGACCGGGATTCTTTTCTTCGCTCAGAATTTGTGAATTTTTAATAGCGAGCGAACCAGACCAACCTTGTCATTCTGAGGCGAAGGTGGTGAAGTTCGCTGGCTAGAGAAAGTTTCACAGACTTTCAGGATGACGGAACGGAGCGATCGTGGGCGCCGCAAGTGCAGGCGGAAGTCACCGGGTGCGGGCGGGTGGCGTAGCCCTCGAAATCGATTATCACCGAAGACGGATTCTCGGAGTAACCCGCCAGCAGTTTGAGGGACTCGGTGGTCGCGAGCATCGCGACGAAATCTGCTGACGCGGAATGATTCGACACGGATTGTGCGAGCAACGATGCGTCGGCGCATCGCGGACACGACGATGCCGCGGCGAGAATTGCGAGCCTCGATGGATCGTCGAGGCGCGCGATGACGTATGCGGTTGCGTCGATGCGATCCGCGAGCGTGGCGGCGAGATCGCGCAATGCGTCGTCGCCTATGAGGAGCATCGCGAGGTCGAATCGATTCGGCGAATCGATATCGAGGACGCTACCCAGATCGATGGTGACGTCGGGATTCAGCACGCGCATTTTATCTAGATGATCGGATTTTTTCAGGCGATCGGAGTTATCAGCTAACGCGAGTCGAATTGAGCCGACGCCGGCGCCGACGAGATATGCGAGCGGTTGTTCAATATCGTGCAGTTCGCCGGCGAGCAGCATTTTGGCGCCGAGCAGGCGCTCCTGGGCGCGCCCGCCGATGCCAGGAACGATTATCTGGCGGCTGTAGCGTTCGATTTGCGCGTCAGTCAGGGGCATCGTGGGATTGCAATTCGGCCCGCGCGGGGCGCGCGCCGCTACTCGATGACGTTCTTTTCAATCGGCTCGACGGTGACACCAGTGTCGCGCAGCCAGGTGAGCGCGCGCTCGATTTGATCGCTGCTGCCTTCGAACTCGACGGCGACCAGGCCCATCTCCTCGGACACGCTCGCGCCGCGGATATTGAAAATCAGGTCGAACTTTTTCACGAGGTGATAAAGGATCGGCTCCTTGATCAGGGCGCGCGGATAACTCAGGTAGTAACGTTCGTGAATTCGGTCCATTAGTCAGTCACTTTTCCCAGATAGTCACTTGAATAGTCACTTGTTGCGCTTGAGGCGCCACTCCTGCCATCCGATCCACAAGTTGGTGGAGAGATACTTGTCGCCGAAATCGCTAAACACGGTGACGATTGTGCCGTGGCGGATCGAGTTGGCGAGCTTGATCGCGGCGACCATCGCCGCGCCCGACGATTGTCCGACCAGCAGGCCTTCGGTCTCGGCGAGGCGGTAGACCATCTCGTAGGCGTCTTCGGTGCTGACCGGGATTTTCCCGTCGAGCTGATTTTCGTGATAGATGCCCGGCACGATCGACGACGCCATGTGCTTGAGGCCCTCGAGGCCGTGGAACGGATCGTCGGGCTCGACCGCGATCACCTGGACGTTGCGATTCTGCGTTTTCAGGAATCGGCCGACGCCCATCACGGTGCCGCCGGTGCCGATCGCCGCGAGGAAGTGCGTGACCTCGCCGCGCGTCTGGCGCCAGATTTCGGGGCCAGTGGTTTTGAAGTGGGCGAGCGAGTTCGCCTCGTTGTTGTACTGATCGGGCTTGAAGAAGCGATCGGGATTTTGCTCGAGCATCTGGCGGCACATGATAATCGCGCCGTCGGAACCTTCCTGCGGATCGGAATAGTGGATGGCCGCGCCGAAGGCCTGGATAATTTTTTTGCGTTCGCGGCTGACATTCGACGCCATCACTAGTTCGACCGGGTAGCCGAGCGTCGCACCGAGCATCGCAAGCGCGATACCGGTATTGCCTGAGGTGGATTCGAGGATCACTTTGCCGGGTTTGAGCTTGCCCTCTGCGATGCCGACCTCGAGCATGTTTTTGGCGGGGCGATCTTTCACCGAGCCGCCGGGATTGAAGCCCTCGAGCTTGGCGAAGATACGCACGCCGCGCGGAATCAAGCCCTCGGTGAGGCGCCTGATTTCGAGGATCGGCGTGTTGCCGACCAGATCGAGCACGCTTTGTGCGCGCGCGATCGGGGCGACTTCCACGCCTGCCCGCGTCGAGCCGCCGGATGGTCTAGCGTCCGCCGGCAATCGCGGGAACGATTGAGATGTCGTCGCCATCCTTGACCTTGGAATTCAGCGAATCGAGGAAGCGGACGTCGTCGCCGTTCAGGTAGATATTGACGAAGCGGCGGATGTCGCCTTTCTCGTCGAGCAGCCGCTCGCGCATCCCGGGATGCCGCCGTTCGAGATCCTCGATTACGGCCTTGATCGACGCGCCATCGGCGGGGACTTCATCGACACCTGCGGTGAACCTTCTAAGTGGGGTTGGAACCCTGACCCGTACTCCCATGGAATGAACAATGCCTCCGAGTTGAAATTCTAGATTTATGCGGTGTCAGTCATCCAAACAAGGCGCCCCTCGCGGCGAGCCGATCACGCGGCGCCCGCGGCGGCGCGCTTGCCGTTGGTGAGGCGCTCGAACAACGCGTCGAAATCCTTGAGGCGAGCGTCGATTATCGAGGGCTGCTCGATCGCGCTCACAACCGCCTCGAGCGTCTTGTAGCCGTTGCCGGTAATCGAGACGACTACTGTTTCGTCGGGCTTGATGCGTCCCTGGTTCAGCAGCTTCAGGGTGACCGCGAGCGTAGTGCCGCCGGCCGGCTCGGCGAAGATTCCTTCGGTGCGCGCGAGCAGTTTGATCCCGTCGATGATCTCGGCGTCGGTCGCAACGTCGCCCCATCCGCCGGACTCGCGCACCGCTTTCAGTACGTAGTAGCCATCGGCGGGATTGCCGATCGCGATCGACTTGGCGATCGTGTCGGGTTTCACCGGCGTGATCAGGTCGGTGCCCTTGTGCAGCGCGTGGATCACGGGCGCGGAGCCAGCGGCCTGCGCCGAATGAATCTTGAAATCGCCGCTTTTGATCAGGCCGACTTCCTTGAACTCCTTAAATGCCTTGGCGATCTTCGGCAGAATCGTGCCGCCGGCAGTCGGGACGACGATGTGATCCGGCAGACGCCATCCGAGTTGCTCGGCGACTTCGAAGCCGAAGGTCTTGGCGCCTTCGGTGTAGTACGGGCGGAGATTGATATTGACGAAGGCCCAGCCGTACTTGTCGGCGATTTCGCTGCACAGGCGATTGACGTCGTCGTAGTTGCCGCGAATCGTGATCACGCGGGCGCCGTAGATCGTCGAGCCGACGATTTTTCCCGATTCAACGCCCTCGGGCATGAAGATGTAGCATTGCAGGCCGGCGCGCGCGGCGTGGGCGGCGACCGCGGTCGCGAGATTGCCGGTAGAGGCGCATGACACCGTCTTGAAGCCGAACTCGCGCGCCTTGGTGATCGAGACTGCCACGACGCGATCCTTGTACGAGAGCGTCGGATGATTGACGGTGTCGTCCTTGACGTAGAGATGCTTGAGGCCGAGTTCCGCGCCAAGGCGTTTGACGTGCAGCAGCGGGGTGAAGCCACTGTTGGGGCCGATGTCGGTGTCGCTATCGACGGGCAGCAGTTCGCGGTAGCGCCAGAGGTTGTGCGGGCGCTTTTCGATAATCGAGCGCGAGATGGCGGCGCGAATTTTCGCATAATCGTACACGACTTCGAGCGGGCCGAAGCAGGTCTCGCATACGTGCAGCGGCTCGATTGGATATTCCTGGCCGCATTCGCGGCATTTGAGAAATTTGACGTAGCTCATGGTTGGTCCTGCTCCAGTTTCTTAAGGGCGCGCGACGGGCAATGTTCGCGACGTGCTTGATGTTCTCGATGGCTGCGACTTTGATGCGCCGCAGATGCATCCGCGCCGCGGCGATATCGGCGTGAGGCGGACGCGCGCGTTCGCGGCGGCATCGTAAGTCAGAATTTTTCCGGTGAGTGCGAGTTCTTCTGCGCGCGAGGCGCGCATCGCCTCGGCCGCTTGCATCGCGCCGATTGCGCCGGCGACGGGTCCTAAGATTCCTGCCTCGCGGCAGCTCGCGATTTCAGTTTCGTCGGGCGCGTTCTCGAAGACGCATCGGAGGCAGGCGGTCGCGCCGGGAATCACCGACATCGCCTGTCCCGTCATCCCGATCACGCCGCCGTACACGAATGGCGTGCGCGAATCGAGGCAGACATCGTTGATAAGGAATTTCGCGACGGGGCTGTCGGTCGCGTCGATAATGAAATCGTGACGCGCGATCAGCCGGGCGGCGTTGGATGAATCGAGCGAGGTTGTGTGCGTCTCGACGGCGCAATCCGGAAATTTGGCGGAGATCCATCGCGCGGCGGCGACGACTTTCGGCGTGCCGAGATCGTCAGTCGTGAAGATCACCTGGCGCGCGAGATTCGAGAGATCGATCGGGTCGGGATCGACGAGCGTCAATCGTCGAGCGCCGTCGCGAGCGAGCGTACACGCGGCGGGGACGCCGAGTCCTCCGATTCCCACGATCAGGATTGAAAATTCTCTCGTAGTCACCACTTCACCTAAACCTGCCGCCGCGACCCAAGCTCGAAGAGACTTCGAGGCCCGAGAGCCGAGGACTCTCTCCCGCGATGACGATAAAGACGAGGTGGTGAACACACTCGCCTTATCTTCCAGGATGTCTCGCTGCCGAGCATCCTGCAGGAGTTAGCACCGACACCCGTCGCGGGTGCGGTTGCTGCGGCATCAGCGGGCCAGTCCCTCCGCCGCTCTCGATAAGGCTCAAATCGCTACAGTCGGCTAAGGCTAATATGCGGTGGGCGAACTGTCAATCGACGGACCATGCGGTCAGCGGCGCGCCGCGGGAGGCGAGATGAAGGTCGCGCATGGTCGAGCGGCGGTCAGAAATGATTGCTATCGAGATTGCGAATTCGCTATCGTTGCCGCGCCCGTCCCGAGGCAGACTCAGCGATTCGACGATGAGATCTCGGCGGCGGGCTGGACGGGGGAGGATTCTCGATGCTGATTCGTGCGCTCAAGTGGATGGTGCCTTTATCGGTGGTGATCGCGATGCTGCTTTCGATCAAGGGTTGCGATCCTTGCCCGAGCTGCAAACACAAGCCGGTGGGTCCGACGGCGACCCGCACGAGCACCTCGACCGGATCGCCGACGACTACGCCGACCTCGACGCCGACGCCGCTTCCGGCAAGTGCGTGCATACCGTCAAGCTCGTTGTCGGTACTGGTTCAGGGCAGCGATGTAGCTTCATACGTTCCGGATGGGAACTGGGGATCGACCAGTCCTAACGTCGAGCTGGTTCCGATCGAAGGAACCGGCATCACGCGGGCGACGGTCGTCACGCCGACGGCGGTTAATTCGTGTTCTTCCAACTCGACGACCGGACAGACCGTATGCAGCTCAAACGGTACCGACGTTTACCTCATAAACGGCAGCACCTTGAGCAATACTTTAACGAGTAGCGCAGTCGGAACGACCAGCTTTTCGGGCGGTACTTGCTCTACCTGCGGCGTGGTGGTGGATGCCACGACCAATCAGGCCTTT
>NZ_JAUSKL010000115.1 GCF_030646925.1 Candidatus Binatus sp.
CGAGAAGCGGAGTGTCTTATTGGTTGCGGCAGCCGTCATGGCGTGGGGCAAAGCTAGTACGGAGACCCGATCGCTAGTTCATCCGATGGAATTGATGCGCACCATCCAGAATCTATCAGGGGGCTATGGAATCAAACAAGACTGCCGACCATGGCTTGTGGCCGCTTGAGTGTCGGCAAATCGAAAGTACATTGCGACCAACAAGCATCGCGAATATCGTAAAACGATACTGGGGACTGAGGGTGCCTTCGTTTGAGGCGCGAACAAGGGGCGAAATCGTGACTTCGATCAATCGCAAAGCATCGACGCGACGGACCTCGCGAAGTGCAATGGCAAATTGTCGATGGCAGTATTGGAAGCGGGTGAGATTGCCATCCACCTAAGATGTCTTAAGGCATTCAGATCTGGTGCGCGGAGCGGAGTTATTTAAATGAGTGGTCAGGTTCTTATAGTCGATCCAGCCCGCAATGACATCCTTTACAACCCCGTCCAGACCGGCTTGTTGGAGCGTGGACACAAAGTCATGCGCTATCCGAGCTTCGATCAGTTCCTGAGCGACAGGCGGGCGTTGGAGACGGCGGACATCCTGTTTGCGCTGGGAGTTTCGATCAAGCGGGACGTGATGGCGCAGATGCCGCGGCTGCGCGCCGTGATGTCGCCGGTCACCGGCACCGACGGAATCGACGAGGCGGCCGCCACGGATCTCGGTATAATCGTCGGCAACGGCCAAATTCCGGAAAACTCGGAGAGCATGGCGGAGGCGACGGTGATGCTGATGCTCGCATGCCTGTACGATCTGCATGGGTCGGAGGAAGTTCTGCGCAAGGACCAGCCGCATCCGATGCCGGTGCGGGCGCAAATGGCGAAAGGCAAGCTATTCGGCCTGATCGGATTCGGCCAGATCGCGCGTGCGATCGTGCGGCGGCTCGAAGGTTGGAACGTCAGGATTCAGACCTACGCGCCGCGCCTGCGATCGCCGCTGCCCGCGCACGTCGAGCGCGTCGAGCTCGAGCATCTGCTTAGGACCAGTGACGTCGTGAGCGTGCTATGTCCGCTGAACGATGAGACGCGCGGGATGCTCAACGCGGAACGGCTGGCGATGCTCAAGCCGGGCGCGATTTTCGTCAACACGGCGCGCGGCAAGATCGCGGACGAGGCGGCGCTCTACGAACTTGTGCGCAAGAAGCATGTCCGCCGCATCGCGAGCGACGTATTCGATATCGAGCCACCGCCGCCGGGCAGCATCCTGCGACAACTGCCGAACCGCGACGCGATCCTTACGCCGCATCTGGTGGGCCACACGGCCGAGGTGATCGACGCGCTGCCTAAGGCGTCACTCGATAGTGTCGAACGAATCATGGCGGGCGAGCCGCCACTTTACGTACGCAATCCGGAAGTCCTCCCGCGATGGAATCAACGCTGGGGTCCGGGGCACGCAGCAACGTGATCCTGCGCTAAGGACCTTGGGAGCGGTTCGACATTTGATCAGCCTTACCGCCCGTTCTCAGATGAAGATCTTGATCGGCATCCACGACGCGAAGATCCACGCAAGCCAGGCTGATTCGACCAGCGCGATCAGTGCGAGGTTGGCCGAGGCGCTATAAACCGACGCGGCAAAAATTTCCAGCATCACGAAGATCGCGCCGAGTGAAAGTCCCGGCGGTGAGATCGCCGGCGGCATCAAGCCGCGGTCCGCGAGCTGCCGTGCGATGCCCAGCACGATCAACCGTCCCGCAATGGCGATGAGGTGGAAGTCAGAACGGTGCCGCGGCGCACGAGCAGCTCGAATGCGATGAAGAACGGCAGCGCGAGCGTCATCGAAAAGATTGCGCCAATCAACCGTTCCGGCGTCAGAGCGAGATTGTGAAGCGTCGCGCTTATCGGCTGCCAGACGACGTAGATGACGACGGAGGCGAGCGCGGCGGCGAACAGGGTCGCGGGCATCCCTTGAAAGAGCGTCGGCCAATCGATCGAACGACGCAGCGCGAGCCAAAGCGTCATCAGGACGCCCGCGGCCAGCATCCAGGAAAAAAAATTCTGGACAACTTCGATCGATAAGAACTGTGCCGGCAAACCGATCCCGACCATCGGCACGGCTGCGAGCATCGCGACGGCGATGACGACGAGACCGTTCATCGCGCCAGCGGAATCGGGGCGTGGCCAGGCCGGCGCCAACTCCGAGATCAGCCGTCCGAACGGTACCAGCAGCACCACGAATAGCGTGATCGCGATCGCCGTCGTGACTCGGCGCGGATCGCGAAGGTCGAGCGCGCCCGCGCGCTTCAGCCCGCTTGCGAGCACCTTCAACAGAAGTCCTAGCAAGTTAATCGATCTTGACTCGCTGCACCCTGCGCAAGGTCAGTGGGCGTCTAAAATAACTCGTACCGGGGGGAGGCTTCGACTGAGCGCGAACGTTGCGCAATGAGAGGCAGATGATCAACCGCTATACCTTGCTGCTCGGGTGCCTGTTCCTGACCTTTGGTGTACTGCTCGAGGCCCGCACCGATCCCGTGGTCACTTCGACCGGCACGAAGTTGCTGGTCGTGGATAGCGCGAATGACAGCGTGCTCGCTTTCGACGCGGCTGCCGGCGCCTTCCTGGGGACGTTCATTCCTGCTAGCAGCGGCGGATTGCACTCCGCGGAGGGCTTGACGACCGGTCCCGACAACAACGTGTACGTCGCCAGTTGGTCGAGCTCGAGCGTCAAGCGCTACGACGGCAGAACTGGCGCTTTCATAGATGACTTCATAGCTGCCGGCAGTGGGGGACTCGGCAATCCTGACCAGGTGCTATTTGGACCGGACGGCAAGCTCTATGTCAGCGATCGCTTCGCCTCTAGCATTCGCCGTTACGATGGAACGACGGAAGCTTTTATCGACACCTTCGTCTCCAACGGCGGCCTCATCGGATTTCTTAGCTTCAACTTCGGCCCGGACGGCAACATCTACGCCGGGATGTTCAACCCCTCTCATGGCCAGAATATTCTGCGCTTCAATGGCATCACGGGTGCGTTTATCGATGTCTTCAACTCGGGTAACCCGGATCACGATTCAGCGGTGGGCGGCTTGGCTTTCGGAGCGGACGGGAACCTCTACGCGTGCAGGTTTCACGCGGATCTGGTCGAGCGCTACAACGGCACCACCGGCGCCTATATCGATGATTTTGTGCCGTTTCAACTTGGGGGACTGGTTACTCCGACCTATTTGATATTCGGAACCGACCACAATCTGAATGTCACCGGCCAAAATAGTCATAGGGTCTCACGTTATGACGGAGCGACCGGCGCATTCATAGGTGATCTTGGCGCGGGCAGCGCTCTAACTAATCCGACCGGACTTACACTTGCCGCTGCGTTACCGACCGCGACTCCTACGATTGCCTTACTGGTCGGAGACTATAACAGCGGGAAAATCTTGCGCTACGACTCAAGCACCGGAGCGTTCCTCGGCACTTTCGCCGAGAACGCTGAGTTGGGGGACCCGTTCAACTCGCTTTTGGCCCAGATCGCAATCTCTACGTAGCAGGTGAAGTAAGCGGCAACGTCACACGGTTCAACGGACAGACAGGTACATTCATCGATACCTTTGTTCCAAATGGAACAGGCGGATTGATCACTGCACATGGCTTGACGTTCGGCCCGGACCAGAACCTCTACGTGACTGCTGGTAGTGCAAACGTACTACGCTTCAATGGACTCACCGGCGCCTTCATCGACACCTTCGTCACGCCCCACAGCGGCGGTCTTCGTGGTGGTGGCACAGGGCTGCTATTCGGGCCTGATGGCAACTTCTATGTGGCCAGTGGAGATGCGGACTCAGTGCTGCGCTACAACGGCACGACGGGAGCATTCATCGACGTGTTTGCCTCGGGTGGCGGCCTCCTGCTTGCCGCCGCCGAGACTTTTGGCCCTGATGCCAACCTCTACGTCACCAGTTTTTTCACGAACCAGGTGCTCCGCTACAATGGAACGACGGGGGCATTCATCGATGTCTTCGCCTCCGGGGGTGGTTTGGTTAATCCAAATCTCCTGGTATTCGGTCCGGACGGCAACCTCTACGTGGCAGGTGAGGGCAGCGGCGTTAACCGCTACAACGGCACCACCGGGGCATTCATCGACAATTTTGTGCCGCGGGTTGATGGAGAGTTGGACCGAGCCGTTGGCCTGATCTTCACCCTACCTCCGGCGACGCCGACGGCCACCGCCACTCCGACTCGGACGCCCACAGCTTCGGCTACGCCCACCGCGACCGTAACCACGACCGTCACTCCCACAAGGACCGCGACTCGCACAACTACCCGGACGAGGACCGCCACTCCTACGCCGAATGGCAGTCCGGGGAAGCTGGCGGTCAGGCCGCACCACGTAAAGTTGAAGGCCAACGCCAACGCGTCGGCCAGCAAGACAGTCAGGAGGGAACCGATTTCTCGGATTGCTGGCCGCGGCGCTGGCCTGTCCGAGATGACCTGATAATTTCAGGGTCCTCACAATTCTCAACTAACTTGAAGGCTTCGCATGGCTGGAGATGCCGCCGCATACTGGACGCGAGCGCTGAGCGCGGCATCCACCAACTCGCGATGCTGTTCGGTGAGCCGATCCCAGGCTAGCTCGATCGCGGACGGGTCGTCGATTCGCGGAGCGCGCGGCGTCGCGGGTTGCGGCGCGGGCAGGCCCAGGAGTTGGCGCACCGGATGAGGTAGCGCGCCGAAGCCCGCAGGCAGCCGGGTGTCGCCGCAGTACTCGCATCGAAGCACGCGGACCTTCTGGCCCCACGACATATCGACGTGGATCACGATTTCGGAGTACTCGTGATCGCACTCGATCCGCTCGATCGATCTCATCGAAAGCACGATAGCCGAATCGCAGCGCAAAAACAAAGGCGCGGAAATAGCGCCGAACTGTTATACGCAAATTCCGCCTCATAGTTTTATCGGATCGCGCTGCATCGAATTGATTCGTGTGCGCCGTCGCGGATTGCGCGTGGATTTCTGTCGCCGCCGCGGGCGGAGCGATGCTACCATCCGGCGCTGAGGTAGCTACCGATGCCGCGCAAAATTTCCGGACTCTCGGTTCGCGATATTCGCACCCCCACTTCAAGAACGCTGGCCGGCTCCGACGCGGTGCACACCGACCCGGACTATTCGGCGACTTACGTCGTGCTCAGCACCGACGCGGGCGACGGACTCGAAGGCCACGGCATGACGTTTACTCTCGGCCGCGGCAACGAGGTGTGCGTCGCCGCCGTGCGCGCGCTGCAGCATCTGGTGGTCGGCGCGACGCTCGAATCGATCACCGGTGACATGGGCGCGTTCTGGCAGCGCCTCACGCATGAGAGCCAGCTTCGATGGATCGGTCCGGAGAAGGGCGCGCTTCATCTTGCGACTGCGGCGATCGTCAACGCGGTGTGGGATTTGTATGCGAAGGCCGAGCGCAAGCCGGTGTGGAAGCTGGTGGCGGATATGACGCCCGAGCAAATAGTTTCATGCATCGACTTCCGCTACATCACCGATGCGCTCACGCGCGCCGACGCGCTCGAAATCCTGCGGCGAAATTTTTCGACGCGTGCCGAACGCGAAGCTCAAATGCGCAAGGAGGGCTACCCGGCTTACATCACCTCGGCCGGATGGATGGGCTATCCGGACGACAAGGTGCGCCGACTCTGCCGCGAGGCGCTGGCCGACGGATGGCGCGCGTTCAAGATCAAGGTCGGCCGCGATTCGGATGCCAACGTGCATCGCGCGGCGCTCGTGCGCGAGGAAATCGGGCCCGACAACATAATGATGATGGACGCGAACCAGGCGTGGGACGTCGGCGAAGCAATCGAATTCATGCGGCCGCTCGCGAAGTTCAATCCGCTCTGGATCGAGGAGCCGACCAGTCCCGACGATATCCTCGGCCACGCGGCGATTCGCCGCGCGATTCGGCCGGTCGGTGTGGCGACGGGAGAGCATGCGGCGAATCGCGTGATGTTCAAGCAACTGATGCAGGCCCAAGCGATCGATTTCTGCCAGTTCGACAACTGCCGGCTCGGCGGACTCAACGAGGTGCTCGCGGTGTTGCTGCTGGCGGCGAAGTTCGAGGTGCCGGTATGTCCGCATGCGGGCGGAATCGGGCTTTGCGAATACGCGCAGCATACGTCGCTGATCGACTACATTTGCGTGAGCGGCAAACTCGAAAATCGGATGACCGAGTTCGCCGATCATCTGCACGAGCATTTCAAGAATCCAGTAGTCGTGCGAAACGGGCGCTACATGCCGCCGACGGCGCCGGGCTTCAGTATCGAGATGAAGCCCGCGTCGCTCGATGCGTTCGAATTTCCGGGTGGCGCCGAATGGCGGAAATAGCGCACCTCAAAGATCGAAGACCTGCTCCATCTCGGCCCACCATTCGCCCGGCTTCGCGTTCGGCGCCGGCTCCTGGAATGACGCCATCAACGCCTGCCACTCCTTGATGCGCGGATGACTCGCCTCGTAGCGCGGCCAATCGCGCGCGGCGTCGAACTCGTCGCTGGTTTCCATGAACATGAAGAGTTGGCGATCGAGCTTCCAGATGAGCATCCGCAGGATGCCGATCGATTTGAGGCCGCGCTCGACCTCGGGCCAAATCGTGCGATGATACTCGACGTAGCGCTCGATGATCTCCGGATCGTTCTTGAGATTGATGGTGCGGCCATATTGTTTCATCGCGGTACTGCCGCGGCGCGATCAGAATACGAGCACGCCGCCGTCGATCGGATACGCCTGGCCGGTGATGAACGACGCCTCGTCGGAGCAGAGATAGAGCGCGAGCGCGGCGACTTCTTCAGGCGTGCCCATCCTACCGATCGGTTGATATTCGGAAAGCTGCTTGAACATCTCGGCTTCGCGGCCCGGATACGTCGCGCGCAGGTAGCCGTCCACGAACGGAGTATGCACCCGCGCGGGGCACATGCAGTTGCATCGGATGCCCTGCTTCACGTAATCCACCGCGATCGAGCGCGTCATCGAGAGCACCGCGCCCTTGCTCATCGAGTACGCGAAGCGATCGGTAAGCCCGATCAGCGAGGCGATCGAGGCGAGGTTGAGGATCGCGCCGCCGCCGGTTTTGAGCATCCGCCGCACGCCCGCCTGCGCGGTCAGATAGACGCCCTTTACGTTGACCGCGTAGATGCGATCGAAGTCGGCCTCGCTAGTGTTCTCGACCGTGCCGACGTGCGCGATACCCGCGTTGCAGACCACGATATCGAGTTTCGCGGCCTCGCGATCGACCTGCGCAAACGCGGAATCTATCGACGCCGCTAACGCGACGTCGCATTCGATCGCGGATGCGGTTCCATCGGCGGCGCGGATTTTCCTTGCGGCGGCTTCCGCCGAGTCGAGATCGCGTTCGAGCAGAAAAACGCGCGCGCCGCTTTGGGCGAACGTCGTCGCGATCGCATGCCCGATGCCCGATCCCGCGCCAGTCACGACTGCGTTTTTTCCATCGAGCCGAAACATGTGATCGCCTCCGTCGTAAGTGCGATTCCTATTTGCGCGCGCTCGGCGAAGGGACCGCCGCTGGCGTGGACTCGCCGAGCGGGGTCGATTCCGGCACAGGCGTGCTCGGCGCGCTGATGCCCGCGACCGCTTCATGGCCATAGCGCATCGCCTGCATCGGCCGCCCCGTCAGGTTCGCGGTCGAGGGCGCCGGACTCACGACGATCGCCTCCGCGACGCTTTCGTGCTCGAAGAGGCGGCGTACGTCGAGCGGCGCCGGTTCGACGATTCGCCCGATATTCAAGTCTTCGTCATTGACGCGGATTTTCTTCTTGAGGATGACGCCGCGCTCGGCGCGCAGATCGTAGATGCCGGGCGGGATGTCCGCGGTGAACGATCCGTCGGGCGTGGTCGGCGCGACGTACATGTCGCTGGTCGCGCGATTTTCGTAGTGCAGTTGCCGATGCGTCGCCGGCGAGCCGTTGGTATAGGTCATCGTGCCACTGACGTTGGCTGCGCCGGCGAAATGCGCGCTTATGATGACGCCGAAGGCGAGTGCGAGCGACGTGAACATCGCCGAGAGAGTGATTTTGCCGGGCCGCGATTTCGAATTCGTCACGATATCTCCCATCGGGTCAACTGAGCGCCGAACGATTGTAATCATCCCGCGCGGCGCCGTAAAAGACTGCGCGCAAGATTGTTTAACCGGGTTGATGCGCCGCCGCGCTGCGCCTATGCTGATCGAAAATCACGATCGAGGAAAACCCGAATGGAGCGAGTGACGCTTTATCACAACCCCGGCTGAGGGAACTCACGCGGCGCGCTGGAACTGCTCAGCGAGCGAGGTGTCGAGTTCGACACGGTCGAATATCTGAAGCATCCGCCGACCCGCGACGCGCTCGAGCGGATCGCCTCGATGCTCGAGGAGCCAGCGTCCGAGCTGGTTCGCAAGGACAAGCGGTTCAAGGAACTGGGGCTGAATCCGGACGACTACACCGACAAGAAAACGGTGATCGATTTACTGCTGAAGCATCCGGAGTTGATGCAGCGGCCGATCGTGATTCGCGGCAAGCGCGCGGTCATCGCGCGGCCGCCGGAAAAGCTCGCCGCTCTGCTCTGATGTGATTCGAGAAAAGCGCCGCGTCGTGGGAATCGGCGCGGCGTGAATCGATCGAAGCGATCGCTCAGGCGCTCTTTTTGACTTTGCCACTCCGGATGCATCGCGTGCAGACCAGGATCCGGCGCACGTTGCCGCCGATATCCGCACGCACTTCCTGCAGGTTGGGATTCCATCGCCGCTTGGTCTTGTTGTTGGCGTGGCTGACGTTGTTGCCGACGGACGGATGCTTCTTGCAATAGGCGCAATGTCTCATGACTACTTCCGAGGGGTTCAGGCTAGCTAGACAGCTTAGCCCGCCCACGCTCGATGTGGAAGAGGTGGGAGCGCCTTTTCGGGACATCGAGCGCCGGACCAATCATGTCGGTGAACGTGGACATGACGGCCTCAACCGCATCACCAGTCCGAGGACTTGTTGCAAAATCTGTGACGACGACGATTGTCCGCAGAGAGTCTGAAATTCGGTGAAGCCAGCGCCCAGAAGAGGTTTGAGAATATTTTCTTCCGCTCTCTTTTTCTTCAGATCGCAATATCCGAGCTTCACCATATCAGCGATGTGCGATATTTTCTGGCGAGTTGAATTCCCCAATCGCTGTCGAGCATTAGCGATGACTTCCTCCCCGTCGGGGCCAGAGCCAGAAAAAACGGCTACGCATTCAGCCGCGAGCATCTTTGTTATTTTTTTAAGTCAGGCGGTTCTGTCTGAAGATTCATTGGCGCGCCGAACGTAAGCATCCGATCTGCGGCCACGATAACGCTCTTGCCGTCCTCACAGATGGCACCCACTCCGACAGTCATTTCCGCACGGTCCCCCACCTTACGACATTTGGAGCAGACTATATACTCCAGTTGGCACGCACGGTCTATGCGACAGAATAAGGCGATGGTGTCTTAATTTCCCGGCTTCAGTGTCTTAATTCAGCCAGTACCAAATGCCTATCGGCTGTTGAGTCGGGCGGGCCAATTCTGTAAGTTTAGGGGCTCGACCCGAGGTCTGTCTTCCCATGAATACCGTTATCCAGAAGCTCGAAGAGCGGGGCCTGCGCAGCGACCTGCCTGTATTCCGCGTCGGCGACGGCCTGCGCGTTCACGTCAAGGTCGTCGAGGGCGAAAAGGAACGCATCCAGTCCTTCGAAGGCATCGTGATCAAGATCAATCGCGGCGGGAATCGCGCGACGTTTACCGTCAGAAAAGTATCGTACGGCGTCGGCGTCGAGCGAATCTTTCCGATGCATTCGCCGCGAATCGAAAAGTTGCAGGTGCTGACCCGCAATCGCGTGCGGCGCGCGCGTCTCTACTACCTGCGCAATCTGTCCGGTAAGGCCGCCCGTCTCGACGCGATCTGATCGCACCGCTGCTACTTTGAGATCGTGCGCGCCCCGGCCGGCGCCGCACCGAAGCCGGTCATCCTGACTTCGCCCTCGAGGTAGGCGCCCTCGCGAATCGTGAGGTTGCGAGCTTCTATATTGCCGAACATCTTGGCTCTGGGCCCGAGCACCAGCCGCTCGCATCCGGTGATATCGCCGCGCAATTCGCCCATCACCAGCAGCCGCGGCGCGCAGATTTTGCCCTCGACCGTCGCGTCTTCCGCGATTACCAGCAGCTCGGCCGAGCGAACTTCGCCCTTGAAGCGGCCCTCGATTCGCATCGGTCCATCGAAAATCAATTTGCCCGATACATTTACGTTGCGGCCGACCGCCACGCGGGTTGGCTCTTCCGCCCACGCGGTCCCGGGGTCGTTCGGTATCAGCTTCGAGTACGCCGAGTTGTCCGCGTTCGCGCCCGGGCGTCCTTCGCGCCGCCATTGCTCATGTTGATTCAGTTCTGTCGCCATTGGTGATCAAGGTGCGGGGAAAACGTGACACGCGACCGCGTGACCGCTCCGGCCGCTCTCCAATAGTGGCTCATGGGTTATACAAACATCTTTCGCATACGGGCATCGAGGATGGAAGGCGCATCCCGACGGCGGATTAAGCGGGCTCGGCACTTCGCCCGGCAGCTTGATTCGCTCGGGCTTTTTCGCCGCGTCGATCGTGGGGATCGCCGACAGCAGCGCGCGCGTATAAGGATGCCGCGGGTTTAGATAAATTTCGTCGCGCGAGGCAAGCTCGACAATCTTGCCGAGGTACATGATCGCGACCCGATTGCTGATGTGCTCGACCACGCGCAAATCGTGCGCGATAAACAGGTACGTCAGTTTCAGCCTCTCCTGCAGGTCCTGCAGCAGGTTGATGATCTGCGCCTGAATCGAAACGTCGAGCGCGGAGACCGGTTCGTCGAGCACCAGGAAGCGCGGATTGACCGCGAGCGCGCGCGCGATTCCGATTCGCTGGCGCTGGCCGCCGGAAAATTCGTGCGGATATCGATCCATCGAGTCCGCGCCCATCCCGACCATCTGCAGCAACTCGACGATGCGCTCCTCCTTCTGCTTGCCGCGCGCGAGTTTGTGGATTTCCAGTCCTTCGCCGACGATCGATCGCACGCGCATCCGCGGATTCAGCGACGCGTATGGATCCTGAAATACGAGTTGCATCTCGCGCCTGAGCGCGCGCAGATCGGAGCGGCCGATCGTCGATAGATCGCGGCCGTCGAAGTGCACGGCGCCTTCGGTCGGATCGAGCAGTTTCAGAATCAGGCGGCCCAGCGTCGATTTGCCCGATCCCGATTCTCCGACCAGGCCGAGCGTCTCGCCCGCAAAAATTTCGAGACTGACGTTGCTGACCGCTTTCACTGAAAGGCGCTTGCCGCCGAACACCGCGGTCGAGCCGGCCGGGAATTCCTTGCTGAGATTCTGGATGCGCACCAGCGGCGCGCCCGTCGCCGCGGCGTTGACGACGATCGATGAAGAATCAGACGCGGATGCAGGCGACATAGTGATCGGGGACCTTCGCTTCGAGCGGCGGATCGACTTCGGCACAATTCGGAATCGCGCGCGGGCATCGCGGATGAAACCTGCATCCCGCGGGCGGATACATCGCGCTCGGAATCGATCCGGGAATCGCCTGCAGGCGATGATGTCGCGTCCCGTCAATTCCGGGAATCGATTCGAGGAGTCCGCGCGTGTACGGATTCAGCGGATTTTTGAACAACTCGACGCTCGACGCCTGCTCCATCACGCGCGCCGCGTAGAGGATGGTCACGTCGTCGGCATACTCGGCGACGATTCCGAGATCGTGCGTCACGAGGATCACGGCGAGACCGAGGCGCGACTGCAACTCGCGAATCAAATCGAGAATCTGCGCCTGGATCGTGACGTCGAGCGCGGTGGTCGGTTCATCGGCGATCAACACTTTGGGATTGCACGACAGCGCCATCGCGATCATCACCCGCTGGCGCATCCCGCCGGACAACTGATGCGGATAGTCATTGACCCGGCGTTCCGGATCCGCGATTCCGACCATCCGGAGCGCCTCGATGGTGCGGTTGCGCGTTTCCGCGCGCGAGGTGCGCTGATGCAAGCGAATCGCCTCGCCGATCTGGCTGCCGATCGTGAAGACCGGGTTGAGCGAGGTCATCGGCTCCTGGAAAATCATCGCGATTTGCGCGCCGCGGATATGCCGCATCTCGGGCTCGCTGAGTTTCAGCAGATCGCGGCCGTTGAAGACGATCTCGCCGCCGACTATTCGCGCGGATTCGGGGAGGAGCCGCATGATCGAGAGCACGCTCGCAGTCTTGCCCGAGCCCGACTCGCCTACCACGCCCATCAGCTTGCCCGGCGCGACCGAAAAGCTCACGCCATCGACGGCGCGAACTTCGCCCGCCTCGGTAAAGAACGAGGTCCGCAGCGATTTCACTTCCAGCAGAGGTTGCACGTTGAACTGTCAGAATAGCATCGGCTCGCCGCAGCCTTCTACACGACCACAGAAAAGGAACTAGCCGGAGGTTGCGGGATCGAGGCGATCGCGCAGATGGTCGCCGAGAAAATTGAACGACATCACGGCGAGAAAAATGAAAATGCCGGGAATCAGAATCCACGGATAGCGCGCGAGATTCTGCACGTCCTGCGCCTGCGCCAGCAGATTTCCCCAGCTCGCCGCCGGCTCCTGGATTCCAAGGCCGAGCAGCGACAACGCGCTCTCGCCGAGGATGAAGCCGGGAACAGACAGCGTCGCGGCGACGATCGCATAGCCGAGCACCGACGGGACGATATGGCGCGTTATGATCCGCCAGCGCGAAGCGCCGAGCGCGCGCGCTGCCTCTACGTAAGGGCGCGAGCGCACCGACGACGCCATCCCGCGGATGATGCGGGCGAAGCCGGCCCAACTGATGAAGCTCATGATCGCGACGATCAGGAAAAACGTCGTGACCGTGCTGAGGCCTGACGGAATCACGGCCGCGAGCGCGAGCAGAAAGTAGAACGACGGCAGCGACATCTCGATCTCGGACCATCGCATGATCAGGTTATCGACGATGCCGCCGACATAGCCCGACAGCGCGCCGATCGAGATTCCCAGCGAAAAGCTGATCAGCACGCCAAGCAGGCCGACGCACATGCTGACGCGCGCGCCGTACACGATTCGCGAATAGAGATCGCGCCCGAGGCCGTCGCTGCCGAGCATGAAGTACGGCTCGGTTTCCGAATCGGTGGTGAAGAGATGCCCGCCGCTGAAGAAGTGGATATATAGCCGGCGCGATTCATCTTCGGCATATTTGCGCTCGACGGGATCTTTCATGCTCATCGGATGCGTCCACAGCAGGCCGCGCGACCATTCTGACGGCGCGCTAAGATGCACGCGCATCGGCGGGCAATCAGGCATCGAGCGATTCTGCGCGGTCGGATCGTACGGAGCGAAAAACGGCGACGCCGCGGCGAGCAAGTAAAAGAACACGAGGCAGATCGCTGAGAATCGCACGGTGCGCGACGCGACGCGCCATTCGCGCGCGACGCCCGACGCGCGCACCGTCGGGATTGCCGCGCCCTGCAGGCGCATCGCGATGACGTTTTCATCGCTCATTCGGCCGCCACCGACGAAAAATCGACGCGCGGATCGACTGCCACCAGCGCGATATCCGCCAGCAGATTGCCGACCAGCAGCAGCACCGTGCCCATCAGCACTGAGCCCATTACCAGGTAAATATCGAGCGAGCGAACCGCGTCGAGCAAGAGCAATCCAAGTCCCTGCAGATTCATCACCGCTTCGACCAGCGCGGCGCCGCCGAGCAGATCGCCCAGCGAGTAGCCCGCCATCGTGATGAACGGATTGAGCGCGTTGCGGAGCACGTGCTTGTAAATCACGACGCGCTCGGAAAGTCCTTTGGCGCGCGCGGTGCGGACAAATTCGGAATTTTTGATTTCGAGAATCTGCGAACGCATCAAACGCATCAGGCCCGCAGTGCCGGAAATGCCGAGCACGAACACCGGTAGAATCAGATGGTTGATGCGATCGGCGATTTTGCTCATCGGATCGAGCGTCGCGTAATCGACCGAGAAAGTGCCGCCGATCGGGAACCATCCGGTCTTGAGCGCGAAGTACATCATCAGAAACGCGAGAAAAAAACTCGGCACCGACATCCCGAAGAATGCGAGGAACGAAAGCACGCGATCCCAGATCGAATTTTGATTCACCGCGACGATGATCCCGATTGGAATCGCGATCGCCCACGAGAACAGCATACTCGACGCCGACAAGATGATCGTGTTGAACGCGCGCGATTCGATAAGACTGGTGACGCTGACCCGGTAGCTAAGCGAAATTCCAAAGTTCAGATGGAGCACGCCCCACAGCCACTTCGCGTAGCGCACAATCAGTGGCTGATCGAGGCCGAACTGCGCCTGCAATTGCTTGATCACCTCGGGCGTGATCGTCGGATTCATCTTGAGGTTGGAGAGGAAGTCGCCGGGCACCAGCGACATCGCGAGAAATGAGATGAACGTGATCCCGAGAATCAGCGGGATCATGTTGAGCAGGCGGCGCAGCAGGAATTGGGTCATGGTCGCGGACTGGAAGAGCCTGATAGTTCGACGTGCGCCGGCGGCGGAAAGTTCAATCGGGCTTGAACTGAATCCACTCGGGTTTGTAGAGGCCCCAGACTTTCGGCTGATAATTTTCGAGCGAGTTCTTCCATGACGCGAAGCGCTTTTGCCGCACGGTCTCGATTATCGGCAACTGGTCGTGCAGGATCTGCTGGATTTTCCAGTAGTACGGCGGGCGCTTCGCGGTATCCATCTCGGATGCGCCCTGGTCCAGCAGCGTGTCGATTTCCGCTTCCCACACTGTCGCGGGCGTCGGCTGATTGGGATTCCACAGATGAAGATTGCCCGACGATCGATAGAAATTCGAGCCGTCATTGGGCTCGATCGTGCCGGTAAATCCCATCAGCAGGCAGTCCCAGTCGAACGACGAATCGATCTTATCCACCAAAGTGGTGAACTCGAGCGGACGATAATTGATCTTGATGCCGAGCTTTTCGAGGTCCTGCTTGAAGATCGCGCACATCTGATCGCGCTCGGGCACGCCGGTGTTGGTGGTGAGATCGAACTCGAGGCGATTGCCCTTGGGATCGGTGCGCACGCCCGGCTTGCTCAGATGATAGCCTGCCGCTTCAAGCAAATCGGCGGCGAGTTTCGGATCGTAGTCGTAGTCCTTCAGTTCGGGATTGTGAAAAATTTTGTTCTCGGGCGAGATGTCCGCGACGGCCGGCACCGCGAGCCCGTGATACACGAGGCTGATGATCGATTTCTTGTCGACCAGGTGCGCCATCGCGGTGACGAACTTGAGATCGGTGAACCAGTTGAGCTTGGGATTGGTCACGCCATTTTTGACGTAGTGGCGCGGATTGCGATTGAAGGTGAAGAACATCGTGCCGGTATCGACCCCGATTTCCTGGACCGCGATATCGAGTTCCTTGCGCTCGGCCTTTTGCCTGAGATCGAGCACCTCCTCGGCGCGCGGCCCGTACACGTCGATTTGCCCCGACAGGTAGCGCAGATACGCGGCGTTCTGATCCTGCACGACGCTGTACGCCTGTCCGTGGAGGCGCGGCAGTTGTCCGCGTTGCTCGTCCTTCATCCAGTAATCGTTGTTGCGCTCGTATTGCACGACCTGGCTTTGCACGTAGCGCGTCATGCGGAACGGGCCGTTGCCGACGAGCTTGCCGGGCGGCGTATCGATTCCCCATGAGCGGTTGAAGTTGCCCGCCTTCCACACCGGCTCGAGGATGTGCGCGGGAATCACCGGAATTCCGATTGAATAGAGCAGCGGCGCGAATGGTTTCGGCAGGTGCATCACGATCGTGTAGTCGTCGGGCGTCTCCGAAACGATCGGCTTGTGATCGACGAGAACGCTCGGCCGGATACTGTTGGGGACCTTGGGATCGTAGATCACGTTCATCGTAAACAGTACGTCGTGCGAGGTAACGGGCTGGCCGTCGAACCATTTCGCGTCGTGGCGCAGATGAAACGTGATCGTCTTATTGTCGGGTGCTATTTCCCATTTTTCTGCGAGCCCCGCCTCCGGCAGCAGCGTGACCGGATTGACGCGGATCAGGCTTTCGAGAAGTTCGCCGGTGAGCGTCCCGGACGTCGCATCGGTGATCAAAATCGGATTGAAGGTGCGCGGATCGCTGCCGGTCGCTCGGTAGAGAATTTGCTGCTTCGAGTGATCGGCTGCCGGGCGATTGACGCGGCATCCGGCGATCGACATTGCGGCGACGAGCGCGATCGTAGAAGTAAGTCCCGGGCGGCGTCTCATCGATAAGTTCAGCTCTCGTTTTCGGCCGGCAAGGACGGGTCCATGCTGAGGTTCATCAGAGTGGCGCCCGGAACCGGCGTCAGGACGAACGCGGATTCGGGCACGCTGCCATTGACGATCGGGCGGAGGTAGCGCAGCCTCAGATGGCTCCGCGCCGACGGAAAGTCCGCATCGACGACGTACGGAAACATCACGCCGCCGATATCGTGATAGTCGCTGTACCGTACTTCGTAGCGCACCTGGCCGCCACTCTCGGTATCGCGCACCATCGCGAGGTTGCCGCCGCTGAAGCCGAGTTGCCTAACGCCGGTTGTGGAGTTGCCGTAAGCCGCCAGCGTCATTCCATTTTCATTCGACACCGAATCGGCAGTTTTGGAAATGCCGAATTCGCGCGGCGCCAGCCCCATCAGGAGGCCGACGGCGTCGGCTGGATCCATCGGGATTCGCGCAAAGCGGTAAAGCGTCTCGGCGTTCGCGGCGCCGCGCATGAAGCGATTTTCACCCGGCTCGTAGATCGCGAGGTCCGGGCCCTGCGCCGCGAGCAATAGTGCGACGCCGAATGGCGACATCGCCTCGACGCGCAGATTATCCGGCCGCTTCACGACGAGCTGTTCCTTGGCCTTCACCGTTTTCTGATCGCTACCGGTGTATTCCATGATCGCTTGCGTCTGCATCGTATCGAGCGATTTCTCGCGCTGAGTAAGCGCGGCGGTCAGCTTTTCGACCTGGAACTTTTGCGCATCGAAGCCGACAATTGGCGATTCAGGTTCCGGGCCCGCGGGGTAGGTGAAGTATAAACAGGCTGAAAGCGGCAGCACCGAGGCCATCAGCAGCGCCGCGAGGATCCTGATGCCGCGTATCCGAATTGCCGGGCGCTCAATGGCCGGCGCTGGCGGCATTCTGCAGGACCTGGAGCTTATCCTTGAGCCGCGACACTTGCTCAGTCTCCTGCGCTTTCTTGAGCGCGTCGGCATACTGATGGGTGGCTTCTTTGGACTTGCCCATCTTGCTGTATGCGTCGCCAAGGTGCTCGGTGATCGTCGGGTCGTTGCCGGTTAGATTGACTGCGCGCTCCAACTCTTCGACGGCTTTCTTGTAGTCGCCTCTTTGATAGTACACCCAGCCGAGGCTATCGACGTAGAAGCCGTCCTCCGGCTCGATCACGAGCGCGCGCCGAATCAGCTTTTCAGCCTCGTCGAGATTGGTGCCTTGTTCCGCGTAGGTGTAGCCGAGGTAGTTGAGCGCCTGCGCGTTCGACGGGTTCAGCTCAATTGCCTTTTTCATTTCGACCACGGCGTCCGATTGCTGCTTGTTCTGATCGAGCAACGCGCCGAGCGTGAAATGAAACTTATCGCTCTTGGGATCGACCCTGACCATCTTGCGCCCGAGATCGATCGCGGTCGGGTATTCCTTCTTTTCCTGATAAACGCCCACCATGAAGCCCATGATTTCGGTGTTGTCGGGCTTCTTGGTCAGCGCCTCCTTCAGCGCGGCAATCGCGGCGTCGTACTTGTTGTCCTTGTCGTACAAGTAGGCGAGTTGCAAGCGCGATTCGACGTAGTGATCGCTCTCGGCGGGAATCTTCGAGAATTCCTCGATCGCCTTGGCGTTCTCGTTAAGCTCGGTGTAAACGGTGCCGAGATAATAGTGAACGCGATAGTTGTTCGGCTCGGAGCCGAGCACCAGGTTGAATTCGGTGGCGGCCTCGTCGAAGTCGCCGCGCTCGAAATAGAGGAGCCCAATCTTGGTGCGGGTATCGGCGGGATTGGTCTCGACTTCCTCGAGCCGTTTCAGCTCGTCAAGCGCTTCCTCGTATTTCTTTTCGCCGACGTAAATTTCGGCCAGCCGTTTGCGAACCAGCTCGTTGTTCGGGTTGACCTGCTTGATCTTGTCGTAATAAACGATCGCATCTTTCGGCCGCGCCTGGCGCTCGCGCAGCAAGGCGAAATCGAGCAGCACCAGCTCCGATTGCGGATTCAGGTCGAGCGCTTTCTGAAAATACTTTTCGGCCTCGGGATAATTCTTCGCGGCCACCATCACTTTGCCCGCGTAGTAGTAACCGAGGAAGGAATTGGGATCGAGCGTGATCAGCTTCTGAAATGTTTTCTGCGCCGCGTCGTAATCGCCGCGCTTGGCATACAGCGTGCCGAGATAAAGGTACGCCTCCTGATTCTTGGGATTGAGGCGCAGTACTTCGCTGTAGTCTTTTTCCGCGGTCTTATCGTCGCCCAACGCCGAGCTGATGCCCGCCGCCAGCAGGCGCGCGTCGGCGGAATCAGGAGTGATCGTGAGCGCCTGATTCACCAAATCCAGCGCTTCCTTCAGGCGTCCGTCGCGGACATACAGCGTCGCGAGGCGGACCTTCAAGGCGGCGTTGCCCGGATCGTATTGCACCGCCTCCGCGTAGTCCTTCAGCGCCTCTTCGCGATCGCCGTCGCCCATCGCGACTTCCGCCTTGAGGAACGCGCTCATCGCGCGCGCGTCGGACGGCACTTCGACCGCCGGCGCATCGCCGAACGGATTGGCGCTGCCCACGCTGACGGTGCGGACCGGCTCGGGCCGCGAGAGCGGCATACTCGCGCATCCGAGGAACGCAAGCGACGCGCCCGCCAACGCGACCATCGCGCCTGTGCTGGAGAATTTCATCGGTAAATGGAAATCCCGGGAAAACTTCCTGACAACTGCTAACATCACACTTTTTGATCGTCAACGCGAAGCGTCCGCATCATCAGGAAACGGAACCGCGCGCGTCACCCTCATTATATGTTTTCTGCGAGTAGATGCGACCATCCCGCGAGTGCCGATTTCGATTTTAATCTGCTTGCCATCGACGACTGCCTCCGCTAGCAGAATGGTGGCCTACCGACAGTACCACTTGCAGCGGGCTTTGAGTTTCAATTGCCGCCCATCGCCAACAACCTGCCTTCGACTGCTCCGCCGCTCGATTTTGCTCTGAACGCGCGCCGCGATGCGCGCCGACTCGGCCTGCTCCCGCTGGTCTGCGTGATGTACCTGGTCGTGAGCGGCGGCGCCTATGGCCTCGAAGATGCGGTCCACCTCGCGGGACCGCGCCTCACGCTCCTGCTTTGCCTGATCGTGCCATTGACGCTCAGCATTCCGACCGCGCTGATGGCCGCGGAACTCACCGCGCTGATGCCGGTCGAGGGCGGCTTTTATTTCTGGGTGAAGGCCGGGATGGGTCCGTTCGCCGGCTTTGCCGAGGCCTACCTCACGATCCTCTACACCGCGATGGACATGGCGATCTATCCGGTGCTGTTCGCCGGGTATCTATCGTTCATAGTGCCGCTGGGACCGCTCGCGCAGATCGCAATCGGCATCGTGCTGGTATGGCTATCTGGTCTGATGAATTTTCTCGGAGTACGGCCCGTCGGCTTCGCTTCGATCGCGCTCGCGGGCGTGTTGATCGCGCCGTTCTTCGCACTGGTGGTACTCGGGATGCCCGAGCTGATTCATTTCAGGATGCCGGCGATTCCGCTCTTCGGCGCCGACGCATGGGGCGCGCTTGGCGCAGGCCTGACCGTGGTGATCTGGAATTTCAGCGGATGGGAGAACCTGAGCGTGGTGTCCGGCGAAATCGAGAATCCGCGCCGCAACTATCTGCGCGCGATCATGATCGCGCTCCCCGTCATCGTTGCCGGTTACGTGCTCCCGCTCGCGATTTCGATTTCCGGCGCGGCCAGCGTCGCCGATTGGGGCACCGGATCGTTTTCCCACGTCGGCTATCGAATCGGCGGCACGATTCTCGGCGGTGCGCTCGCGATCGGCGGCGCAGTGATGTCGTTCGCGGTGTTCGCAGCGGCGATGCTCTGGGTGTCGCGGATGCCTTACGTGCTCGCGCGCGAGCGCTACCTGCCGAAATCGCTCACCGAAATTTGGGCATCGACGGTCACGCCGGGAAAATCGATCCTGCTGTGCTGCGTGGTCTTCACGATGCTGGTGCCGGTGGGTTTCGTCGCGCTGGTCGTGCTCGACGTTTTCTTCTACATGGCGGCGCTGGCGCTCGAGATGGCGGCGCTGATTAGGCTTCGTCGCCTGATGCCGAATCGCGAAGGGCTGTTCACGGTCGGCGGCGGCGTCGCCGGCCTTGCGCTCGTCACCGCGCTCCCCGTGATGACCTGGGTCGCCACCTTCGGACTCGCGATTTCGAGCGGCGCCGGCAAGCCGGATTTCATCCTCGCCGTCGTGCTTGGCGTATGCGTGTGGCCGGCGTACTCGATATGCCGCCGCCGCTACGGCGGGCCGCCGGCGATCGATCCGCCGCCGACCAGTCTCACCGATTAGGCTGTGACCTGGCCGCGTTTCCGCCTTTTGCCGAGAGCCGATAAAGCGCGATAGCGCTGTTTTGCTCGACCGGCTCGATCGTAAACCGGGCTTGCAGTTCGTCGAGTTCAGTTTTCAGCATCGCGGCGTATTGCTCCGACTCCGGCGCGCACAGCAGCACAAAGACCGGCGTCTTGGCGCGGTTCGCAGCGACGAGCAAAAACATCGCGGTTTTCGTGATGTCAGCGCCGTCGAAAACCACCGCCGGCAACGCGCCATCCCATCCGCCCGTGCGTTTTTCGAACAGCCGATGCAGATGATAGTCAGTGAAGCGCTCGCCCGGATCGGCGGTGTTGAGTCCGAGGACCTGGCGTCCCGGCAAATACAATTCGAGGAATTGCATCGAGATGTTGCTGATCACCGTCGCATTCTGCGGAACAGTCGAGTCGAGCGCCTCGAGCGCCGGCGCCATCGTCGAATCGGTGGGATTCGCATTCAGACGGCTCGCGATTACCGACATCAACGAGATCGCGAGCAAGACGTCGAGCACGATCACTCCCACCGCGCCCGCGAGCGATCTGCCGTCGCGCTCGCGGTTGCGCAGCACGCCGCGCGCCCATCGATTTCCCGCGACGATTCCAAATCCTGCGGTTGCGAACAGCACGAACGCGCCCGGAAGCAGAAATGCGATGTCGGTGAAAAGATAAACCGAGTACACCGCCAGCAGAGCGACCAGAAACCCAAGTCCGAACCACATCACGCGCTTCGCCGTGCGCATGCCCAGGTCGCGAATAGTCGCGCCGATTCCGATCGCCGCAAACGCCGCCGCCGCGAACGGGTAGAGAAAAAAGCGCGGGTCGCCGCGATCGCCCATCATCCCGTCGAGGCCGAGCAGCGTGAGCACGTACACGATCACGTTGCCGTGCGGATTGCGCGGCATCGTCGGTCCGAAGAGATACGACGCGCTGAACGTCTTGCCCATCGAGCCGTAAACTTCGGGCACCCACCACCCGTATCCGCTCGCCGATGCGCTCCCGAGGATCGACACGTTGGTGTGCATCTGCCACAGCGGGAAAATCGCGAAGCCGATCGCGAATGCGGCTATCGCGCCGAACAGATGCCGCAGTTTGAGTCCCAGGCCAGCCGGCCGGACCATCGCGAGGCAGAGCACCAATCCCGCCAGCATCGCGGCGTTGGTCGGCCGAATCATCGCCGCGAATCCCGCGAGGATGCCGACCATCGCCCACGCCTGCGCGAGCGAATCGCGCGCGGCGGGCCGGCTTTCGATATCGCTCGCGCTGGCGAGCGCCAGCCCCGCGAGGATTGTGACCGCCATCGCCGGCACGTCGCTCAGCACCAGCGTCGAGTAGCTGAGAACGACCGGCGAAAGCGCGAGCATCGACGTCGCCAGCGCCGCGCTCAAGCGCCCGAACATCCGGAACGTCAAAGCATAGATTGCGGCGATCGCGAGCAGCCCCATCGCAATCGTTGCGAAGTATAAACGCGCCGGATCGCTGGCGGTCAGCGGCCACGCGATCGCGAGAATAAGCGGGTAGCCTTCGGTGTATCGGGACGGATAAGAATAGCTACCGAAATGCAGCACCGGACCGAGCCCGCGATCGATATTCACCGCGCTAGCGGCGTATTCCAGGCCATCCGGCCACGGCATCAGCTCGACGCCGCGGCGCGAACCGCTGCGAACCATCAGCAGCAGTGCGAGCGCGAGCAATGCGGCGAGCACCAGCGCGTCGATTGCGCCAAGATGCTGGCGCGCCATCGCGGCGGTCTGCGGAGCGTCGCGGCCCGATGACTTCATCGCGGCGCGGCCCCAGCCGTCATCGGTCCACAGAAGCGATCTCCCGTCGCGCGGACTATGACATCAGCATCGGAATGCTCGTCGTGCTGCTCGTCCCGCGAATTATTCGGATGCTCTATCCCGAGGTCTGGATCGAAGACGATTTCTATCTCGAGAGCGCGTGGTTCGTGAGCGCCGGGATGCGCCCCTACCTGGATTTTATCCATCCGCACATGCCGCTGCTCGAATGGATCACGGGGAGCTACCTGAGACTTTTCGGTGCGAGTCATTTTTCAATCGAGGTGCTGAACGAGACCGCGATCTTTATCACAAGCGTGCTCATCTATGCGCTCGCGCGGCGCGTCGTCAATCGTCCGACCGCCGTGACAGCATCAATTATATGTACCTACAGTTCGCTCATCTTTCGCTACCATATGTATGAACGCGAGTCATTCATCGCGCCGATCTTTGTGCTGGCCGTGCTGATCGCGCTCGACGAATCAATCTCCGAAATCAAGCAGGGCGCCGCGATCGGAGCGCTGTTCTTCATCGCCTGCGCGATCAAGCTAACAGCCGCGATTCCGCTCGCTGTGATTGTAGTTTTCATCGCAGCAGCGCATCGCCGAATCGTCGGCGCGCTCACGGCGGGCGTCATCTTCGCACTGATACTCGGGGCTTTCGGCGCCTTGCTCTATTGGCTTTACGGCAACGAGTTCGTCTTTCAGACGTTCATCTTCCATTTCATGAAGGGGCGCGACGCCGTCGGCAGCGGAACTCTTCAAGCGCGCATGATCTTCGATCTCGTCGCGCCGATGTTCCTCCTCGGGCTGATCGTTATCGCTGCGCGCCGCACGATCGGCCGCGGCACAGCTTTGATACTTGCGATAGTCGGCGCGGAGTACCTTTTCTATGGCGTCCTGAGTCCGACTGCTTGGGGCCACAATTTTCTCGAGATGATGCCGTTCGTCGCGATCGTCGCGGGCATCGGCGCGATGCGCCTGATCGACGCGATTCGTCATCTGATCACGGCGGAGCAGCATCGGCGCTCGGAATGGATCGCGCTGGGCGGCGGCGCATCGTTGATAATCGTTTGCCTCGCATGGGCGACTCCGCTGATCAATCAAAACTGGTTGCACGGCAGCGTGTACGGCTTCGGATTTATCCCGAAGGCGGAAATTTCAGAACTGGCCGCCGCGATCCGGAAGTTCAGCAGTCCCGGCGACGACGTGATTGCGCCGTCATTCCTCTGCTTTGAGGCCAATCGCCGCGAACTGATTCGTTTCCCGGAGACCTACGGCGTTTACCGCGAGGCTCGCGACGAATTCCACCGCGACGGCTTCTTCGCCGCCCGCCG
>NZ_JAUSKL010000116.1 GCF_030646925.1 Candidatus Binatus sp.
GACGGATGCACCGCGGACTCGCATACCAATATCCACAAAGGCGCCACGACGGCCGGCAATTACAGTTGGAGCGGCGGCCTACATACGCGCGGTCAATCTTCGGGAGAACCGGGCGGAGTTTGGGGTACCCTGATCAACAGCACGCTTAGTCCGGGCGCCGTCGAGCCATAGCTGTAACCTGCGGGATGCTAGCGCGTCGGCAAGCGAATCGTAGTTAGCGCGCGGTAGTCGAGCGCTTCTCTTGCTCACATCATACATTGAACTCTCCTCTCGTTAGTTGACTCAAGTGTAACGTGATCTTAGATTGCTCTCGCCGCAAGATTTGTCGATTCAATCGAAATGAAGAAGCAATTGTCACGCGCGACTCCGCAGCCGCCGAATGATTTCAGGCCGTTAGCACGACGCGAAGGATTGATCGCCAGACCGTACGGACTGCAAAACACGACGTTTTCACTGCCTGGTGCAAGCAGCAGATTATTGATCAACTCGGCGGGGCCGGCGAATCCGTCCGCATAAATCGCGGAACCAAGACCTCGCGTGGCATCGTTTCCCAAAATCGTATTGTTGACGATCAAAGGCCCCGTCGAGGCCGATGGCACGCTAAAGTAAACGCCGGCGCCGATATCCGAGTTGTTGTTCACGATCAGGTTCTGCCCGAGTAGCGGTGCAGAGCCATACATCGCGATTCCGCCGCCAGCGGCTGAGGGCCCGCCTCCTCCAAACACACCCGTGGTAAGGTTGCCGGTGATCAGGTTGTTCAGAATCAGCGGATTACCCGCCCCATACATCAAGATTCCACCTCCGTCGCCACTCGACCAGGAGTTGTTGCTGATGGTGTTGGAGACGATCAATCCACTCCCCGCCCCAAGCAGTAGGATTCCCGCACCTCCTCCGCCGGTGCAGTCCGTCTGAGTGTTGTTCGTGATCGTGTTCGACTGAATTATCGGCGACGCAAACTCGACGGCAATCCCAGCTCCGCCAAAGCAGGCACTGGCTCTCTGGAACTTTAGACGGAAACCCATCTTCCTACTACACGTTTTGCGATCGCAACTACAAAGGGCTCGAACCGTATTACGCTCAGTTGAAACGCTGCTTTGAGTCCGTCCGGGCAATATCCGATCGGCGGACAGTACTTGTGCAAATTGTCGCCTTCTCCGAGCCACGCTGGCAGCTTCCCAAATACTTGGCCGTTATGAACGCCGCCGGTTTCACCGAGGTTGACCTGTCCACATCGCTCCCGTCAGGAATGTCGACAGGCGGCGATAATCAAATTTACGTGCCTGCCACGCTTGTCCTTCTGCGCCCAGACGAACACAGTCTGAGGAGCGCTGAAACTCTCATTAGCTACTACCCACATCGCTATCCCTGCACGCATAACCGGCATCAAGACCAATTGGGAGCCGAACTGAAGAGACCGCCGAGACTCAATCAGGAGAGTGGTCATGTGCATGATGCGATGCGGTACTTCGACGAAGCGATAGGCGACGATAGCCTCCGGCAGGGGGGTTCTTTGGGCTCGCAGCTGATCTTCGTTTGAATTGCCGACTGGATGCGTACCCAATTTTTTGCATCCGCTGGTTCATCGTACCCGAGCACCACACGTGATTCCGCGCAATCGGCGCACACTGCTCGATCAGGATTTAGTGCCGACAGCGCCGGTTATTCGGGCGAGCAAGCCGCTATTCGCGGATTTGACGGCGCCGGCCGTTTGCTGCGCTCTGGCAACAATTCGCTTGATCAGCAGCGACCGATTGATGCTTGCCTGCGGCTCGCTGCCGTAGAGCTGCCGCCACAATCCCCGGAGCTCGACAACAGTCAGGTTTGAAAGCGGACCGGATTCACCGTGAGGAAGTATTGCTGCGCGTTCATTGTTCTTCAAAGCTGTGTCCTCCGTCAGATATGGACACACACATCGCTCGTTTCGCAGCTACTAGCCAGTCCTCAAAAAGATATTACTGGCTAGCTAGAGGGGGGCCGTAGTTGCGCTTCGAAAGTTAAAGAGCGCGATTTTTTGCGAATATATTCTCCGCCAGGTTCTAGAAGCAGAAACATCCGCCAGTACTCGGATCCATCTGCTCGGAAAGAGCGCCGTAGTTCGAGTTGACCTCTCTCCACCATTCAGTCCCTAGGTTTCCGGACATTCGGGAGAATTGCTCGAAATGCACGCGTGAGCGCGAGCTGGCCGTAGTCGACCTGCGCCTGTTCCCCCGGCTCGGTCTCGAACCGCATCGTCGCCAGCTCCGACCACTTCCGCTGCGCACGGTACGGCTTAAGGAAGCGCTGCACCTGCTGATAGCTCCCGCTAAACCCCAAGCCTGCCAGCTCCCGCTGCAGCACCACGCCGTTCCACCCGACCTCCGGCCCGCGCTGCTCGAGGAACTCGGCGAACCGATCGATCGGCCGGAGCCGATGCCGACTTCGCCAATTTTCTGATCGGCTAACAGCGCGGCGGTTGGCAGTGGCGGATACTCGTTTCAGTCCCCTCCTCATCGGGGAATTTTCTGATCGTTTGTTGCACCTTGCCCGCGCACGCGACCCTGCAAGTGCGACTGGCTTCTGGCCAGCCGCGCGTCGGGAGTATAATAGCTCTAGCTCTAGCTCGCGGCTCGGCGGATCGAAACAGAGATTCGAGTTCAAGCATCTGCGCATCAAACCCGAGGAACCATTCGACGGCGCAATCTCGGTAGTTTCGACGGTACGCTTGAACGGCTCAACTTCAGGTAGGCCGTTTCTCAGGGCGACACAAAGGATGATTAAACGGAAATATTGGGACTGGATAGCTCGTGGAATGGGAGTTGAAGGTGGACAGTGACCGGGTAGAAAAGATTCGAGCCGTGCGGCGCAGGCTCGCCGCTGATGGCCCACCTCGTGTCCGATCCGACGGTGACTTCGAACGCGTATCGATCCCGAGTTCGGATGGCGATGCCCTGCGCGACCTTCTGCTCGCTGAAAGACCGAGCACAGTAATCGAGATTGGCCTCGCCTATGGAAGTTCCGCGCTCGCAGTTGCGGAGGCGCTGGTCGCCTTCGGGTCGGGCCAAGCGCGCCACCTGATCATCGACGCTTATCAGAATCGGTTCTACGGCTCCGGATGGAGCGCCATCGTCGAAGCAGGCATTACTGGCCTGTGTTTGCTGTTTGAGGAGCGATCCCAGATCGTTCTACCGCGCCTCTTGAGCGACGGCTTCCTCGCGGACGCCGCCTTCGTCGATGGCAGCCACATCTTTCACAACGTGTTTGTTGACTTGTTTTACATACGTGAACTCGTGCGCCCGGGTGGGCTGGTGATCTTGGACGATTGCAACTACCCATCAGTTGCCACCGCGGTCCGGTACTTCGAAGTGAATACCGGATGGCAGCCCGAGCCGATGCCAGCGGCTACGCGGCTTCGAGCATTCCGACTGCCGAATCCCCGTACCGAACCCAACTTCGAAAGCTTCAAGCCATTCTAAAAGTCTCTCGCAAATATTGCCGAAAGATTCCTGCGAGTGTTCGCCAAGCGAGATGGGGAGCTGGCGGCCGAGCGGCGGCGCTTTGGCTATCGGCGCCTGGGCTGGCTACTGGCGCGGGAAGGTTGTCGGATGAATCACAAGAAGCTCTACCGGCTGTACCGCGAGGAGAAGCTGATGGTACGCCGGCGCGGCGGCCGCAAGCGGGCTTTGGGTACGCGGGCGCCAATGACGCTGCCGCTCACGATTAACCAGCGCTGGTCGCTCGACTTCGTGTCGGACACGCTAAGCGACGGGCGGCGTTTTCGCATCCTCTGCATCGTCGACGACTTCAGCCGCGAGTGCCTTAGCAGATTGTGTAGGCGCGGCACCAGTCCGAGGGCGATCGCGCCTCCAACGACGTCTAGATTGCGCCATGCGTGAGCTCGCCGATTTGATGCACACGGAGCGCCCATTCCCGAGGCGCCCAGGCCTTCACCCATTGATCCTGACCCGCACGTCACGGCGCTCGCAAGAGGGCGGTCGGCTCGACCACGGTGTGCTGGCGGCGCTTATGATTCCTTCGCCGCAGCCGCGAATCGTCCGCGCGATTCGCTTCGTGCTTGCGCGGCACAACCCGCTCGAAGAATGCCCGAACGGCGCGTACGACTCGTGCGAATGGCTG
>NZ_JAUSKL010000117.1 GCF_030646925.1 Candidatus Binatus sp.
CGGGGGAACCGCCGTCGAGCCGCTGCTCGAGCCAAACAAATAGGGTCTATCCCCGCGTGCGCGGGGGAACCGCCGCCGCCGCTGTGCTCAGAGCTTTTGAAGGGGGTCTATCCCCGCGTGCGCGGGGGAACCACGGAGCCAATGGGTTCTATAGTCAGCAGTTGAGGTCTATCCCCGCGTGCGCGGGGGAACCGTAGCGATGTGCATCCCGGACGGCGGCGGCGCGGGTCTATCCCCGCGTGCGCGGGGGAACCCCTGAATCAGGCGTTCGCGACGATGGCGAACTGGGTCTATCCCCGCGTGCGCGGGGGAACCATTTTCCGGGCGCATCAGGCCGGCGCCGATAAAGGTCTATCCCCGCGTGCGCGGGGGAACCATCGCCCCACCGCCAGGGTCGCTCGCCCGCCGCGGTCTATCCCCGCGTGCGCGGGGGAACCGCAGCCACCGGAAAATATCCGGAGCCGTTGTAGGGTCTATCCCCGCGTGCGCGGGGGAACCCCGGGGCGATCCACCCATAATCCTGCCGCACGAGGTCTATCCCCGCGTGCGCGGGGGAACCTCGAAGCGAGGGTATCTCAGAAAGTAATCGACAGGTCTATCCCCGCGTGCGCGGGGGAACCATGAACCCGAAGTCGCTAAGCTCGCAGCCGAACGGTCTATCCCCGCGTGCGCGGGGGAACCACCTGGCCGATCGTCGCGCCCCACCAGCTCGGCGGTCTATCCCCGCGTGCGCGGGGGAACCCCGGCCGCCCGCTTCGCCGTCGCGCTTCGCACCGGTCTATCCCCGCGTGCGCGGGGGAACCGCCTTGACAGGGGTAGGCGCTGCCAACTGCTGGGGTCTATCCCCGCGTGCGCGGGGGAACCCTCGACAGGCCAGGTCTGCACACCAGACGTAGCGGTCTATCCCCGCGTGCGCGGGGGAACCCGAAGTACGCTTCTTCGACGGCGTGGAAGTGGCGGTCTATCCCCGCGTGCGCGGGGGAACCGATGCCGCTGTCGATGCCGCACGCTAGTTCTCGGGTCTATCCCCGCGTGCGCGGGGGAACCCGTCGTAAAAAAGCAACCGGTCGGAAGCACGACGGTCTATCCCCGCGTGCGCGGGGGAACCCTTAGCGGGTGGCGGGCTAGGTGGCAGACGTAAGGTCTATCCCCGCGTGCGCGGGGGAACCATTGACGGTGGCGATGCTACGACGCAAGCTCGGGGTCTATCCCCGCGTGCGCGGGGGAACCTCCGCATCGTTCGGCAGCTTGACTAAGACGTGCGGTCTATCCCCGCGTGCGCGGGGGAACCGCGAATAGTCAGACTGCGATCGCAGATACTTACGGTCTATCCCCGCGTGCGCGGGGGAACCCTACGGACTACCTACACGCTCCCTTAGCAGGGGGGTCTATCCCCGCGTGCGCGGGGGAACCCTATCGTTTCAAGCGCTGATCGAGACGGTCTAGGGTCTATCCCCGCGTGCGCGGGGGAACCGATCACTTCATCGCCGTTCGCATCAGTCAAAATGGTCTATCCCCGCGTGCGCGGGGGAACCTCTTACGAGGCGTGGGCTACCCTAGCCCACATAAAGCGAATATTAACTTTTCAAAGAACAAGGTCAAGCGCCCGAAGCGCTCACCCCTTCAATCAGTCTTCGCGGTCTTCGATGCTGGACGAACGCTTCAGCGCCAGAAATATCCCGTCACGGTCGAACAATTCGTACGACGGCGTGCCGACCACCGCGATTTGCTGTCCGCCCACCGCGTGCGGATCGAGCCAAGTCATGAGGATGCTGCCGCCGCCGAGTTCGGCGTACCATTCCTGCATCACCGACCAAACCCGCCCGCGCACCGCGACCGTCATTCGAGGGGCGGTGTACACTCCCGGGCCAATTTCGAGCATGCACGAGGCCAGGAAACCCCTGAACCGCGCGGCTACATCACGGGTCACCACTACTGTCATCGGCGAATAGCTCCTTTATGTGGTCGATCATCTTCGAGATCAGTTTTTCCTTGCGGAACGTGCGCCCCGCGAGCTTGCGGGTCATGGACTCGATGGTTTTGGCCCCGCGCGGGTCGCGCCGAAACTCGCGCACAGCGCCGAAGGCTACCGGCAGAGTTATCGAATGCCGATAGAGGTCAGCGATATCGAGGCATAACGAGATGCCCGAATCCTCATGGATGAAGCCGAGCTGAGGCAGCGCACCGACGACCGCGACAGCGACCATCGCGGCGGCCTCGACTGCGGTGGCGGCGTGATTGATGGCCTGATTGGGGAGGTCGTCATGCTCGGGGTTGCTGCGGTCATAGTGGCGGCCGGCCCAATCGATGCCGAATTGGCGCGCGAGTAACTTATAAGTTTCACGCATTCGCGCGCCTTCGAGGCCACGCAGAGAATCGAGGTCCGTATCCGGCACCACTTCGCCAAGCCGCCAGGCATACATCCGGCGCACCAGCCGCATGCGTTGGCCCGAATCGCTCCAGAGCGTCGCTTGCTTGCGGGCCAGCGCGGAATCGTCGGGACCGAACGGCATGCTGGCGTAGAGGCGGACCCCTCCTTCGCCGGTAATGATCAAGCCCGTGCCATGGCGCGCGAGCAGCCGCAGGGCATCGTGGCTGATGGTGGTGCCTGGCCCGAGCAATACGCAGGAAACCATCTGAAACGGAATAAGATATTCGCCGGGCGCGAGATCGATATCGCCCGCCGAGGTGAAGCGCAGGGTCCCATCCTCGACCGTTAGGTTGCCGCGGCCAAGCCACAGCAGCCCATGGCGATCGGCCTGCGGGATGCGCGCGGTTTCGAGACCGAGCCGCCCCTTAAGCATCGAGGTGTCCCACTGGCCGCAGCAACAACATCCCGAACCCGAAGGCTCGATGACGGCCGACGCCGCGCCGCAGCAAAGTGTCGAAGGCTTGCGGATCGGCGACCTCGAGGATACCGGCGAAGATGGCGTCCGGGCGTTCGCAGACTTTAATCGCGCGAACGCCGGCGTGAGTGCTGCGGGAAAGGCGCACTCGCCGGAACGAGAGCATCCGGCCTGAAACCAGTTTCGCGGCGCCGCCTCGATCAAGTTCGCGGTGCAGCCATTGGAGATAGATCTCCTCGCGGACTACGCGCGCCGATTCACCCGCCCGGCGGCATGCGGATAGGAAGCAATCAACTTCGGCGCGGGGGCGCACTGCCGGATCGGCGACGCGAGTTGTGGCGCCATCGGAGCGGCTGACGGGACAGGCGCGGACCTCGAACCCGAGCTTCGTGCCGAGGCGCCATGCAGCCGGCATCGGTTTGCCAACGATGCTTTCGAGATTGCAAGCCGCATACGCGATCGGCTCGGCAAAGGTGTGGGCGTGAGCGCGCAGATCGTCGGCGCTTGCCACAGAGTAGCCGAGGGCGCGCAAGTTGCGTCCGCGGGACGGACGCAAGGCAAATGGCTGCGGGGCAGTATCGCCAAAGAGCGCTCGAGCCGCGCAATGAACCAGGTATCCATCATCTACGGCGTGAAGAGGAACACCAAAGGAACGTCCGAGCGCGGCCAGTCGCGCGCGATCGAACTCGAGACTAATCATCGACAGCGGGTTTATCGACATTGATGATACCCTCATGAATCCAGCGCCGGCTGACGTGGATTTGGTTGCGCCAGTCACGTTCATCCGTGATGGGAATCAATCTCGACTCGGGGCGGCCAACGTCCTCGTCGCCCGGCCACCACGCGTTGAACGGATGGCCTGGCCGGGCTCGCAACGATAACGGATACGATTCGAGCGCGCCCAAGAGTGTCGAGGCGTTCACGCGGCCGCACAGGATCGGTTCCGACGGCAGACACGGCTTGCGTCCGATGAAGAGCGGACGGGCAGGCTCCCGCAAGGCGGCTTCGAGATCGTCGAGCGTGGGCTGGCGGTCCTCGTCGATCAAGGTCAGCGAGATGGTATGGACCGAATCTGCGATGAAGCGGCGATGACGGATGTGGGTTCCCGTGCTGGCGGTCCCGCCCGCGCGGCCTTCGACGATTCCGCGAGTGGTCCAGCCCTGCCGCATCCATAGCGGAGAAAGATCGACGGTTTGGAAGTCTGCGATCTCACGCCCCGGCAGATCGCATCTGACGGCATAACGCAGCCGCTGCTGGAGCGCCTGGAGCAGCGGGAAATCGCAATGATCATAGCCGAGAGCATTGGCGAGCAGCCCGGTCAGCATCGCGCAGCCGGGGAACTGGCGCGTAACGCCATTTTCATCGACGATCACGCCGCCAAAAGAAATCAACGGCGCATCGAAACGGAGGATCAGGACTTGCGGCATGGCCTAACCTCCGATCCGTGCGGCGGCCCATTGGGCTAGCTCGTTCAGCGATGACGCGCGTTCGGCATCGGGCAAAGATTCGCCGAGACTGTCGGCGCGGTCCACCGCGAGGAACTTGCGATCGGTTCGGCCATAGGCGCGATCGAGATTGCCGAGATGATCGCCGAGCATATGGTAGGTACTCGCGAGCAGGTCGGATTCTGGACGGACCGGCCGCAAGAAGGCGTTGGCGAGCGTGCGGGGCTGAGACTTGCCGGCTTCGACTAGGATGAAGTCAGCGTAGGAATGGGCCGCGGTAGAACCGATCTTTGCCGCGGGCGTAACAGTCGCAACGAGGTGGACGAGATGATCGGCGACTTTGGCGGCTAGCGTGCGATCATCTCCGAGATTGCTGGTCAGTAAGGGAATATCGACGACGACATAGCCGTAAAAGAGGCCCGTGGTAAGTTCGGCGGTGTTGATATGGCCGCTGCCAAGTTCCGCGGAGTCGCCGTCGGATAGGAGATCATCGACGGCTGAGAAGTAATCGCTCTCGGCAGCTTCGCCATGAACGGTAAAGGCGTGAGCGACGTGAATCGCGGCATCGCAGCGCGCGAAGATGTCGCCGGTGACCATGCGGCCGAAGAGGGCGGCGTCGAGGCCGGCGTTGAGTTTAAGGGTGCGAAGATTTTCGGCGCGATCCCTGTCTAGATGCTTCTTGACAGCTTCTTTCACCTTTTTGGAATCTGATGTTTCCTTGCAGATCGCGCGCGCTTGCTCGAGCAGAAATCGCAGTTCGGGCTTGCCGAAAACGGTAACCTGGGCGCTGGCGACTTCAACCGGTTTTGCCGGATCTTCCTTGGCGGCACGCTTCTCTCTACCGGCACTCATGCCGAGCACGACCGTCATCAGTTCGGAAGTCACCGCGCGGGCGAGCGGTTCGGCGACGCCATCGGCAAGCAGGGGCTTATAAAGATGCTCGTCGAAGGTTCTACGAGAGCGCACGGACATGTTGTCGTCCACCAGCGAGGACAGCGAGTATTCATTCTGGTCGCGGCGCCAATGACGTTTCAGGCATTGCGACGAGATCCGGGTGCGCACCGCGCCGCCGAAGGGGATGCGCTTGGCGAAACCAACGTCGTCGCGGTTGATCAGCGAGGCGGGGTAGGAGGTGAGGAAATGGATTTGGATAAAGCGGGGATTGTTCATGATGCGCTTGCAGTCTCCTTTCTTGATTGAGCACCGTAAAAGTCGCGAGCGAGTTTCCTGCGGACTGATTCCTGGTTGGGACCGCCGTCGCTAAGGATCAGGCGTGCGAGATCGGCGGTGTTGGTCGCCACGCCACGTGTGGCAAGGTGATGCGCGATGACCCGGACCGCGTCGAACAGCGCGTCATCGCCAGCGCGGAGTAGCTTGAGCAGACGTTGTTCGGCGATGTCGGCATCGGCGAGGGACGCGCCGAGACTTTTGCGCGGGTCGTGAAGATGGCGCATCTCAGCCATCGCTTGCAGAATGACGGCCCAGCGTCGTTCCTGCCGGTCGCGCCGCGGTCCTTCGGTCGTGAACTCGCCTGCCAACTCGGAGGCGGCGAGCCGCCAGAATATCGGCGCGCCTATCTCGTCGGGCCGCATCCGGCGCATCGTGGCGACGTCGCCGGGCGACAGGCCGTCGCTAATCAATGCAGCAAGACGGCCGGCCAGTGAGGCCAGGGTTGAGGTTTCAGCTGGTGCTTGTTCCATCGGGGATCTCCTCCTCGTGCGTGTGTTGCTCGGGATTTAGTTTGCGGGCTGCGCCGTTGAAGATTCGCTCGGCCATCGCGATCGCGCGGTAGCGGCGCGCGAGCGGAATCGGGATGCTGTCGAAGGCCTGTTCGAGGGTTTGGCGGGCGAGGTCGAGTGTCTGTTTGCGCCAGATGTCGAGCGCGGCGCCGGCGTCGTCGCCGCCGGCCAGTTCGAACAGGCGCGGGAAAAATATGCGGTCAATCGCGGAGTCGAGTTCGTTGACGAGACCGTCGGGCCGCCGGTCCTGGAAGTCGATCTTGTCAGGGCCGCCCTGGATCAGCGCGAGCAACGCGAGTCTAAGGACTTTCTTTTCGACGTCATCGACGATCTGTACGAAATTGCGCGCTAGCGCGGCGAGTTGCTGATTGCGATCCGGTCGAACGAAGAAGTCCCGGATTTTTGGAGTGACCGGAATCATCCGCTCGTGATAACCATCAGTTTTCCCTTGGCCACGAGCGAGCACCTGAGCCAGGATGACCGGCGAGTCGCCGTCGTCCCGTCTGATTTGGGCGGCGGAATTACGCAGAAAATCCTCTGTGAAGAGAACCCGGCAGAGATGACGATACGAAAGGTCCGTGGCGGTCCAAGCCTTGCCGTCCCGACTAATGGGAACCCAAGGATCGCCGAGGTCGCCCTTGCGCTCGTCGGAGTTGACGCGTTCTTGCTTGGTACCCTTGCGAAACACCGACAGGCGCGACGAAGTGTCGGCGACGAACCGCACGCGGCGCGCAACTTCTATAAAGAAAGGATCGCAGTCTTCGAGCGCGAGGCGGCCCGATTCCTGGCCATCCCAGCTCGGAGTCCACAGCAACGCGGCGCCTCCACGCTGCTGATAGCCGTAGGTCTCGATCATCCGGGGACGCTGCTCGAGCAGGATCGCGAGATCGCGGCGAAAGCGAACGGGCGCGGAGAGGTCGGAGCTTGCGCTAAGGCACGGGCGATTTCCAAAGCCGCTGTTCATGCGGGCAATTCCGTATTTGCTGCGGCCCTCAAATCCGGCCATCGTCTGCACAGTGACGAGCGCGTAGATCCAATGCTCGGGCCTCGGCGCTTCGATTCGAGATGACTTCACGTCGTGGTTGCGAGCAGTGGCGAGGATGTCGATTTCGTCAGGGAAAGGTACAGGGGCCCATCCCTCCAACGTTCCCTCCGGGACGGGCGGTTGCATGAACGCCGGCTTCGCAAGATCGGCGACAACCAGGCTCCAGGGCGCGTCGTCGCCGCCGGTGAGATGGCGGAGCATCGTCAGCCACTGATCGGCGCTTCGCACGGCCGGCTCGGCGCCAGACGCATGAAGTGCGATCGCTGCGAGCTGAACCAGAAAGGCGTGCCACGCATGCTGCTGATGCGGTTGCAAGGCGCTGAACTCGGTCATTTGGTCGCCGCCGAGGCGCGCAAGAACTTCCGGTAGCGATACGGCGAAGCGCGCAGTGCCGCCCGCGTCGATGCTGAAGAGAGAATCGGTTAACAGGTTGAACATGAGATCAGGCATCGGCAGCATCCTCACTTTCTGATGATGGTTGGCCGGCCGCGCGAAGACCGAGCCGGTCGTAAATGAATCGCCGGGAACCGAAGGAGAACTCGATTGCGTCTGCGTTCGAGGTTTCGAGTATGGGTTGAGCTTCCTTCTCGATGCCGCGCGCAAGGAAATACGGAATCGTCAGGCGGCGGATTTCGTTGCCAAATGGCGACTTGAGCGGTGCCGGAAATTCCGCGATACGATCGCCCTCGCCGAGCCGGGTCTGAATTCTCTGTTCCAATTCCTTGCTGGGAAACTCAAAGTCACCGAACAGAAGCGTCCGGTCAATACAGTTGAGCTTGGCCACGCGCTTCATCGCCAAATAGGCTCCCGATACTTCCTGGCCGTGCGCGTGCCACTTCGGTCCGAGGCTCGACTCGATCGCACGGAGCGCTTGCGGATGAGTCGTTGCCTCGACCAGCTCTCGATTCATCAGCGGAATAGTGAGTTCCGGATATGATTCGAGTGCGCGCCAGGTAGCCTCCAGAATGCGCAGGTCCTCATAGACGGTGCCGATACCGTGGGGCCCTGGCGCCTTGCCATTACTACGAATCAGAGGGGTCAGGTCGCGTTCCGCCGGAGTCAGCACGATCAGGCGCGGATGGGTGTACCCAGCGGGGCGCGGACGCGAGTGTCGATGCAACCTGCCGACCCGTTGCAGCATCACGTCCATCGGGCAAAAGTCCGTGATCATCAGATCGGCGTCGATATCAAGACTCTGCTGGACCGTCTGCGTGGCGACCGCGATGCAGGGGAGCGCCGAGGAGTCGGTGACCTTGCCGAAACGGTTTTCTAGCGCGAGATCGAGATCCCGGCGATCCTCAGTGGCAAAGCGCGAATGATGGGGCGCTACCACCGTCCCGCATCCGAATAGCTCTCTGCGCAGGCCACGGGCATTGGCTTCGCGCTCGACCTCGAGCTGAGTCGCCACACAATCGGCGACGGTATTGCGGACTATCAAGACTCGCGCGCCCGAGGCGACTGCGTCGGTGGCGATTCGAGCGATGGAAGGAGGGTCGTCAGCCGAGGGGCTCAATTCGCGAGATACATGCTTGGATTGCGAATCAGAATCGATCGCTATCTCCTTCATCCCGTCTGGTCGGTGCGATAGCAGCGTTGGATATGCGAGGTTTTTCGCCTCGTCTAACGGAAGGGACGCGGGTGCGGCGCCGAAAGCAGAAGCGAGCAGGATCCGGCGTGCGGACGAACCAAGCGTCGCCGACATCAGGAGGGCATGGCCGCCGGCGGCGAGATGATTCGCGAGCACCTCGCGCATCAGTGCGATCATATAAGCGTCTGACGCATGAACCTCGTCGATGACCAACAGATTGCGCAGTAGGGCGGTCGCCCGCATGTGCGCATGGCTGACCATCAGAGTTGAGAGGAGAGCCTGATCTACAGTTCCGACGGTAATCGGCCCGGCTAGATAACGCTTGGGACTCTCCGCCGCCCATCCGCGATACCGGAAGCGCTCATCGGAGTCGTCATTCCAGAGGACCTGAAAGTCCGCAAGACGATGGGCCTCGTGGTCATCGACGATGATGTATCCCGGAACGCCAAGAACTACCGGTGGAGGATGCTTGAAAGCTCGCGCAACTGCGGCGATCACACGACGGTGGATTTGCGTGGCTGCGGTCCGGGTTGGCAGCGCGAAATAGAGACCATCGACTTCGTTCGCATGGAACAGTTTAAGAAATAGCGCGAGCGCCGCCTCTGTCTTGCCGGAACCGGTTTCAGACTCGAGAATCGTCAAGGAACCTCCGATCGCGTTCGGCAGATCGAGTATCGCGCGCTGGAAAGCGTGTGGCTCGAATTCGGAAAGCAACGCGAACGACGGGGGCGCTACTCCTAGTTGATGGCGCGCGCCGGATGCGTCGATGCCGAATGCCTGCAGTGCGCGACGGGCGCCTGCGCGCGCGATATCCATCCGGTCACGAGTCAGATCCTCGCTAAAAGGGAAGAAGCGAGTATCCGAACCGATCCAGTCAGCGAGAGTTACGAGTCCGCTGAAAGCGTGCTGAAAGGTGGCGGTCGCGGGAAGTGGGTCAGCGCCGGATGTGAAAGCATCGGGGAACCAGGAAAGCGAACGCTCGCGAAGTCGAGCGATGCCACCGAAGGGATCAAGGCCGCGGACGGGTCTCCAAGCTATCGAGGTGAAATCAGAGCCGGATTGCTCAAAGCTAGCGGGGCGTCCGTGATGAGCGATCGCTGCAACCAAGAGCCGCAATGCGCAGCGGTCAGGACCCCAGGAATCGATCATATCAAGCGATAGACTCTCGCGTAGCCGCTCGCTCTCCTTGAATCGGCCTTGTTGGATGAGCGCTATTGCTCCGCGCACATGACCGTTGGTGAACAAGGGTCGCTGCGCCGCCTTATTTTGGAAGCCGATATTAAACTTGCCCACATCATGATAGGCGGCCAGCACTGATAGCCGCGACACCTGCGACGGCGAGAGATCATCCAGATCCCCCAGCCGGGCAATACGCCGGCGAAGCAAGGTCAGCTTAAGTAGAGCCTCACAACAGGCTGCAACATCGGCGCAATGATCGATGAGCGGATGCCAGTCGTTTTGGCTCTGGGAAAACTTACCCCAAAAATCAACAATCGGCGCCTTCATACGGAATGCCTCCAAACCTGCCCGACAGGGCCACCCTTGACAATGCAATATAGAGGCTTCGGGTGACAGCGGTTGTCAGAGTCCGAGTTCTCGCTGTTGGTCGCTCCAGTCTGGCGATAGCTCGAAATGACCGACCATGAGCATTTGGAGACTAAGACCAGCCTCAGCGCGACCCTCGACTGGCTTCGACGATCCTAGGTGCGAGGAACGCCAGTTTGGTAAGCCGCTCGACAGAGCGCTTGGGGAGACTTTCGCGCCGGGCAACCTCGGCCAGCGAGCTAACCTCGCGCGTGGTCACTTCCCGCCTCGAACTGCGCGAACGAGAGCAGCACATTCAGCGTGAGCCGACCCATCGACGTGGTGGTGTTGAACTGCTGGGTGACGGACACAAACGAGACGCCCTGGGCGTCGAACACCTCGACCAT
>NZ_JAUSKL010000118.1 GCF_030646925.1 Candidatus Binatus sp.
GAAGCAATGCAAAGCCTTCTACGACACCGAGGACAATCTTACCTTGTGCAACGATTGGTGTGGTAAATTCAAAACCGAGAACGCCGGCGCGACTTGCTCTTGCGACGAAGGCAAGTGCGCGGCTGACGACCACAGCTAGCCAGTCCGATCCTGAAATCCCGGTAGCGCGCGCGCTATGCGGCGTCGTGGAAGATGATGCCCATCGCGTAGCGCAGGCCCGACGTGATGGTGCTGACGCCATGTCGCATCGTTGCGCGATAGTATCCGCGTGCGCCAGCGACCGGACGAAACCGATTGGCGAAGATGATTCCCTCGCCGAGATCGAGCGCGATCGCGTCGCCGCGCGATTGCGCGCGCGGGCGCTGCTCGACGAGCAGTAGTTCTCCGCCTTCGAAGTCGATGCCAGGGCGGCTGAGCACGCAGGTGAATTGCAGCGGAAAACTAATTTCGCCGTACAGATCCTGATGCAGGCAATTGTAGCCGCCGGCTTCGTAGCGAAGGATTAGCGGCGTCGGCCTGGTCTGGCCGTGCGCGCGGCAGATTTCGAGGTAGCGCGCGAGCGACGCCGGGTAGTCGGCGTCGTCGCCCAATGCTCGCGCCCATCGATTCGCAGTCGCATGCAATCGCCGATAGAGCGCGACTCGCGCCTGCTCGACAATCGGCGGCATCGGGCGCACGAAATATTTGTACTCGCCGACGCCGTAGCGAAAGCGCTCCATGACGACGCGGCTGCGAAACCGCTCGCGATCGTCATAGAGCGCGATCAAATCACCGCATTCGGCGGCGCTCAGCAATTTTCCGGTCGTGGCGGATCCGCGCGTGTCGAGGTCGCCCTCGATTCGCTTCCAGTCGAGCGCCGCGATTCGATCGCCGATTGACGCGCGCGGCGACGCTCGATTGTTCACGGCCGGCGCATCGATCCGTCACGCGATCAGGCCGCGTTCGCGCGCACGAACTCGCCGACTTTCTCGATCGCCTGCTGACCCTCATCGAGCATCGCCGCGAAGAGGTGCCACACGTGCACCATGTTCTCCCACGGCTGGAGCGTCACTTTCACGCCGGCTTTGCGCGCGCGCTCGGCGATTCGCGTCGAGTCATCCATCAATGTTTCTGCAGTGCCGACCTGGATCAGCAGCGGCGGCAGGCCTGTGAGATCAGCATAGAGCGGCGCCGCGAGCGGTGAGCGCGCATCCTTGCCGCCGAGATAGAGCTTCGCCATATCGAGCAGCCCCGCGCGCTGAACCATCGGATCGATCGACGCCTTGGTCTGCATCGATTCGCCGATACCTTCGAGATCGACCCACGGCGAGAGTCCGACGCCCGCGGCCGGCGATGGCAGCTTCGCGTCGCGAATCGCAACCAGCGTCGCGATCGCGAGCCCGCCGCCCGCGGAATCGCCTGCGACCGCGGTCCGCGCCGGCTTCAGCCCCGTCGAAAGCATCCAGCGGTACGCCGCGACGCTGTCGTCCACGGCCGCCGGGAACGGATGCTCCGGCGCGAGCCGGTAATCAATCACGAGCACGCGCGCCTTCGCGGCGCGCGAGAGCCGGCCCGCCAGCGAGCGATGTGTATTGATCGATCCGATCACGTAGCCGCCGCCATGTAGATAAAGTATCGAGCGGCCCGCGTCGGCGCCGGGCGCGGCGATCCATTCCGCCTTGATACCGCCGGCGTTCACCGGTTCGACCTTCACGTCCGCATCGACCGGAAAAGTGCCGGCCATCTTTTCGAAACCCTCGCGCGGTTCCGCCAGCGATGGGCTTGCCAAGATCGGTTGCGCCTTCAGCATCTGAACAATTTGATCAAGCTGTTGCTGCGACATTCGATTTACCTCCTGAGTTATTAGCGCTTACCATTCCGGACCTTCGCCGGAAAGAGACGGCATCCCCGAATGCGCCCACAGCCCGCCGTCGGCGACGAAAAACGCGCCGGTGACGAACGACGCTTCATCGGACGCGAGGAACAACACCACGTTGGCGATTTCCTGCGGCTCGCCGAGACGACCCATCGGAATCGCCTCGCGGATGCGCCCGACGATATCGGGCCGCGCATCCTCCATCCTGAGCAGCGGCGGCGTGCCGATCGGCCCGGGGCATACCGCGTTGCATCGAATCCCCTTGCGCGCGTATTCGATTCCCGTCACCCGCGTGATATTGACGACGCCCGCCTTGACCGCGTTGTACGCGCCCAGTGTGTAGTCGCCCGCGAGTCCCGACACCGACGCCGTGTTGACGATCGCGCCCTTGCCCTGCGGCAGCATCACCTGTAGCGCGCACTTGGTCCCATACCAGTACGCGGTCAGCCCGACGTCGAGCGTCTTCTGCCATCCTTCCAGCGTGATATCCGCGATTCGGCCGACGGTCGTGAAGACCGCGTTGTTGTGCAGGATATCGAGGCGGCCGAACTTGTCGGTGGCGAACTTGATCATCCGCTCGATCTCGGCGGTCGCGCCGACGTCGGCGCCAAGAAATTCCGCGGTGCCGCCAGCTTTGCGAATCTCCGCGACGACGCGATTCCCGCCGTCTTCGTTCATATCGACCACCACCACCGCGGCGCCCTCGCGCGCGAAAGTCTTGGCGGTCGCCTCGCCGATTCCCGATCCCGAGCCGGTGATCAATGCGATCTTGTCTTTGAGCCGCATGGTTGTTCTCCGCGTTTTTCGGCGCAATCCGTCGTATGACTCGGCGAGTATAGCGCCGCTTCTATCGAACCGGCAAAGACACGATGAGCGTTGATTTCTTCGCGAAGATGTTCAGCCACGGGCTCGATCGCGCGCATAATTGTATATGGCTACCGGCTACCGGATGCTCGCCGATACGGTCGTGATCGTGCACGCCGCCTACGTAGCGTTCGTACTATTCGGACTGATCGCGATTCTCGCCGGGGCCGCATTGCGATGGCGCAAGGCCGGAGACTACTGCAATTGGACGCGCAACTTCACCTTCAGGATCGTGCATCTCGCGGCGATCGCGCTGGTATGCGTCGAGGCGTTTACCGGCGTGATGTGCCCGCTGACGACGATCGAAGATTGGCTGCGCCGACAGGCTGGTAGCGCCGAGTATCCGGGCGACTTCCTCGGCTACTGGGCGCATCGATTGATCTTCTACGACTTCCCGCCCGCGACGTTCACCGCGATTTACATCGCCTTCGCGATTCTGGTCGTCGTCACCTTCGTACTGATGCCACCTGAGTGGCCTGCAAGCCGCCGAAAGAGTTTGTCAATCGCTCGCTGAAAAGAGCGCCGGATCTGGATGGCCGGTAAACGCAATGCTATTTCATGCGTACCGAGGTGAGCGTGGCAAGTCTCTTCCTCGATTTTGCGACCGCTCGTGCTAACGGCGATGATTCTACTTTGGCTGGAACTGTTCCCGTCCTTTTGCGATCGCGCTTAGCGACCGTATTTACTTCTGCGCTCGTACTACGTCGAGCCACGGCGAGGCGCTTGGGGGCGCTCATTAGCCAGCCGTCCTCCAGAATCGCGACGAGTTCGTCCCAATCCACTTCGACATCGAGGCGCACCCCGAGCCATCCTTTGTGACCGACATAAGGCGGCTTGAAGAAGCGCTTCGAATCGGAGGCGACCAGGATTTCCTGCACCATCGGCGGCGCCTTGCACCATACTGCGACGCGGCCCGTGCCGTGATGATTGTTGTCGGTCATCGCGAACATCTTGCCGGCGACGCGGAACGTGCATTCGCCCCACGCTTCCTGCTCGATCGTTTCGGGGAGCGCGAGGCAAATCTCGCGCAGACGCTTTACCGGTCCGTTGGGATCGTAATCCATGTGTGGATGCGCCATCGGAATCTCCGCGGACTGCCAGTTCAATTCAGCCGGATTTCGTACGACTCAATCGTAAGTGCGCCGCTGGCGATGGTAAGGCAAACGGGCCGAGGCTCTTTCGAACCCCGGCCCGTTCTTCAGGTCGGTTTAGCTAACAGCGGCTCATGGCACTGGCGGGAGCGCGAAGTAGATGATGCCCGCGCCGTTCTTGCACGAGGTGGTACTCGTGGTCCCGGTGCATTGACCCGCCAGCAGTGCCGTCGCTATCGAGGCCGGCGTCGTCTGCAATGTCGGCAAATCGGTCTGCACCAGCCAGGTCGAGGAACTGTCCACTGCGTATCCCTTGTTGTGGCAAACGTCGATCGCGACCGCGTATGGATCGCCCTGCGTCCTGAAAGTCCCGCCGAAAGGATTGGGCGGAATCGCTCCAATCGACGTGACTAGAGTCGTTGGATCGAGCTGAACAACCGGCGCCGTAGGCAGCGTCAGCAGGGTTATGCCAGGCGAGCCATCTTCGATCAGGAACGCCTGGTGAGTCACCGGGTTTACCGCCGATCCGGCCGTGGAGCCCGGCAGGCCTGAGACCACCGCCGAGTTGGGCGGCGTGCCGCCTTCATTAATCGCGCACGGGACAGCCACCGTGTCGACCGTCGAGCCGTTCAGGTTCACCACCGTGGCCGAGCCGTTCTCCTGGCTGATTACGCCGATGTTGGTCGTGAAATCGACCGACGCACCGTCGTGATCGCCCGCCAGGTTAGGGTCAGTGAGCACGCAAGCAGCGGTGTTGGCCAGGCTGAAATCAGGCATATTGATCTGATTTCCAGGGTCGCTGTCGCTCGCATCCCAGACCTGGTTGGTGGCCGAGTTGAAGGCGAAGGTCTCCGCGTAGTTGGCCGAGATGAATTGGCCAAACACGCGCGTCGGCACATCGAATGCCACGAAACCCGTACATCCGTTCGGTTGGGTGCATCCGGCGCCGTCGTCCAGCGTGTTGATGATCGCCTTTTTTCCGATCGGATCGTACAGCACCTGCCCGGTGAATCCCGGCGCCATGCCGACTGGCATCGGGATCGGCGAGTCCGCGGTCAGCACCGGCGGATCCACGCTAATATCGATTATATCGATGAATCCACTTGAGGATCCGCTGACCACCAGCACGAGATTGTCGTCATTGTCGAACGCTGCGCCGGTCGGATTGTTCGGATGCGACAGCACCAGCGTTGTTTTGCGCGGGTCAGTTACATCCGGATCCACTGCAAGGTCGATCACCGATACTCGGCCATTTCCGGTAACCGGGTCGGGCGATGCGATCAGCGGTACATAAGCGCGATCGCGCGTGCAATCGATCGCGAACAGCCCGGACCCAGGCGAGGTTACCACCGGACTCGGCGTCGGGGTTGAGGTCGGCGTAGCTGTAGTCGTCGGCGTTAGCGTCGGCGAAGGCGGATGGCGTCTGCGGTGGCCGTTATCATCGTCACAAGTGCACCCTTTGATCGCCATCAGCATCAAGACAAGGAACAACAAATATCTCGCTTTACGGCTTGTCATCCGAAGACCCCTCCCAAGGCCAAATCGAGCGGTCTCGCGCAGACTCTCGCGATCGACCGCATCTTTGCCAAGCGCGACGCGCCCCCCCGACCGTCGCACAATTGCGTAACCGCCCGCCTTAACTATCAACTCACAACGACCCAAGTCAAATAATCGGCTAAGAAAATTTTGCTTTTCTTTCTACTGAATATCTGATGGGTGGCACAGGCTTTAGCCTGTGGAGGTGACTCTTCGGCACACCAGTGCCTTCATATCGTAAAAATGAAAACGCCGGCCCCATGTGAGGCCGGCGTCTTCGGTCATGCCGCGATGCGCGCGCCGATCAGAAGATCTTGATGTAGCGCACGATTCCGGTGGCGATCGGATCCACCGCCGGATCGACGATGTGGGTGCTCGGCGTGCGCGTCGCCTTCAGCATTGCGTCGAGATCGATGATTGCGAGGAAACTCAGCGGCGAGTCGGCGACAATCGCGAACGCCTTGTTCGAGGTCGGACTCACGTACGCGGTGACGGTGTGTGGATCGAGTCCGGTCTGGAACGTACCTCCTCCCGGCAGTGGCGGCAGTTTCAGCAAGACGTAATCGACCACCGCCGGTGTCCCAGTGCCCGAGGTTGCTGGCAACTGAATCGCGCCGACATTATCGCCGCCAAATTCGCCCGTCACTACA
>NZ_JAUSKL010000119.1 GCF_030646925.1 Candidatus Binatus sp.
TGCTCATTGACCCCAAGGCCGTCGTAGCCCATCTGGTCCGCATACTCGAGCTGATCCAGGTAGTCGTTGTAGTGGCGATGTCCGACTTTTGGATCGTACAGGTCGCGCGGGATATCGACCCACACGCTGTGATATTTTTCCTTGAAGTCGTCGGGCAGAAACCGGTAGGGCATCAGATGGAACCACGTGAATTTCATAACCTTTCTCCTTTGCGGTCGTGGCACTCCCGTCGTTCTTACGCCGGGGTGGGGACGCTGACCTCCTGCGAATCCTGGATTTTGCTATTCCTTGCGCGGGAAGTGCGAACCGCGCTCGCTGCCTTTTTTCTGATTGGCGCGCGGGCGTGGGAATTGCCATTGCGGCGCGCGCCGAGTTGCGATGCCGCCAGGTGAAGTTCGAGCGCCTCATCGAGAAAGTGCTCGGGATTCAGCCCGGTGACATCGCGGAAAAAGTTGTCGTCACCCATCAGCATGAATGCGCCGTTCATGCTCGCCCAGATGACCGCGGCGGTTTTCTTGGGACCCATCGAGTTCGCGATCACTCCGCTTTCAAATGCGCGCCGAACCGTGCTCTCCCATAGTCCGAAAACTTCGTGGCCCAGATCCATCACGCGCTCGAAATTGCGCAACTCGGCGGCGCGCTTCAGGCGCTTCTGAAGCTGCGTGTACACCACCGAATGCTGCGAAATGAACAGTTCGCGCGATTCGCGCTGGTAGTCGAGATACGCCGAGGCGGTGGTCTTGAGCTCGTCGAGCGGGTCGAGCCCGCGCGCGAAGATCTCGACGTAGCTGGCGCGCAGCCGATCCATCCGCTCCGCGATCAGGCTCAGGTACAAGTCATCGCGCGAAGCGAAGTACAGATAGATCGTGCCGACGGCCACTTCGGCTTCCCGCGCGACCATCTCGATCGTCGCGCCTTCGAGGCCGTGGCGCGCGAACACCAACGCCGCGGCGTCGAGGATCGCCTGCCCACGTGCATGACGCTCGCGGCGATGCCGTTCCTGAACGCTCATTGCAGCGTCTCCCGCACACGGCCCGCAGTCCGTACTGAATGATGCTTCATATTCTGAACTGAAGCTCATAGCTCGGTTCCGTCCAACTGTCAAACCCGAAAATCATGGATTCTACCGCCACCCCTTTGCGCCGTCTCGCGATTTTATTCCAGCGGTTGACTCGGCGGATAGTGCGCGTAGTGTGCTTGGAGATTCGCGCGGGGAAGCCGGTCGAAGTCCGGCGCTGCCCCGCAACTGTAAGGCGAGATGATCTCGCTTAGCCAGGAGACCGCGCGAATCGACGAAGCCGCAACGACCTTCGCGGGTGAGGGAGGCTTCAGGAGTGTCACGACCGCGAATCGCGCCGCTCGGCGCGCGCTGGCTCTGGTCGCTCCTGGCCGCTTCCGTCGCCTCGCGAAGTATTGGCCACGCGACCTTGCACGACGACCAGACTAAATCGCATCGCGCTGACGACCGGCACTATCGGCGCCACCTCGCGTCGCTGGCGGCGTCGATAGCGGCGCACGCCGCGCTGATCGGTGCGATCGTTTTTTTCGCACCGAGGATCAGCAAACCGCATGGCGACTGGGTGCTCGCGTACCTGGTCGAGATCGGCGAAGGGAGTGCGGGCGGCGGCCGCTCCGCGCGATCGTCGGCGGGCAGCGCGGCGACCGTCAATGCCGAGACGGGCCCGGTTGCGATGCCGCGGCCCACGACGATTCATCGCGATCGAGTGCGCGTTTCGATGCGCCGACGCGAGGAACTATCGCCGCATCGAGATGATCGCGTCGATGAAATCGCGAGCCACACTCCTGCCCCTAAGGCGCCGCCGATCGATGCGGCCATGTCCCGTCGCGGGTCCGCCTCGGGTGAGGCGGACGCGGTTGATCGCGGCAAGCTCAATCGGAGCGGCGCCGATCCGCCAGGCTTTAGTGGCATCGGTGACGGAACAGGGTCGGGTAGCGGAATCGGCACGGGCGGCGGTGGCGGCGGTCGGACCGCGCTCGCGCATGCCGACTATGGAACGAATCCAGCGCCGATTTATCCGGCAATCGCGCGGCGACATGAGGAACAGGGCACGGTGACGCTCCGTGTCCTGGTCGGCGCCGACGGTCGAGTCGAGCGCGTCGAAATTTCGGACTCGTCGGGATACGACGCGCTGGACGACTCGGCGGTCGAGACCGTTGCAAAAAAATGGCGATTTGAGCCGGCCCACCGCGACGGCGTCGCGTTCGAGAGCTGGGTGCTGGTGCCGATTCGATTCGCATTGACAGAGGCAAACAGTGGGCGTTAATCCTTCGGCAAGAGTATCGTGCTAACCGCGATACTCCGTGGTATAAGGCGATTTCCAAGAGGAGGGTAGGAAGGACATGACTGCAAAACCAAGTACTACTCTGGCGGCGGCGGCGATTGTGATCGCGATCCTGGGGAGTGCGCTGAGTGCGAACGCGATCGAAGTAAAGAAGAAACTCATGATGCCGGGTCCGAGTGATTCCTCCGGCGGTCCGGCCTCGGGTCCACCGCCCGCAAATCCTATGAACGCGGGGCAAAGGCAGGCGCTGCAAGATGCGGTCGCGAGCGACTCTGAACAATCACTCGCCGAAGAGAGCGAGAAAAAATCGTCAGGCCAGAACTACGTCGATCTTGATCACGCTAAATTCAGTTATATGCCGACGTCCAGTACCGTCACGGCCAAGCTCAGCGCGCCCGAGTGCAAGGGCAAGAAGGGCGGCGCCTCGAGCTGCACCAAGACTGGCACCGAAAAGACGCTTGTCTTCAAGTACAAGATAGACGGCAACAAGCTCGCGCAGGCCGATCCGCCGAAGTGGGAAGAGGCCGCAGCCGACACCAAAGAGGCCAAGAAGAAATAACGGTAGCATCGCGAGGATCGCGCGATGTGAACCGTCGCGCAAATGCGGCCCGCAGATACCAGCGCGGTTTCAAATCGCGCGGAAGAGATATCGTCGGGCCGCATCGCTTTAGTGTCGTCGTTGTCGGACAATTCATTTATCGTGAAGCAGAAAATCCAGGATGACCTGAAGGCCGCGATGAAAAGCGGCGACAAACTCCGCATGATGGCGCTGCGCAGCGTGCTGTCCGAGATGTCGCGCCTCGAAAAAGACGTGCGGCGCGATCCCAACGACGCCGAGATTCTGCAAATTATCAAGCGTGAGCGCGCCAAGCGCGAGGAATCGCTCGAGTTCGCGCGCAAAGCCAGTCGCCAGGATCTGATCGAGCAGAACGAGACCGAGGCGAAGATCCTGCAATCGTATCTGCCCGCGACCGCTTCGGCCGACGATGTCCGCGCTGAGATTCAGTCTGCGATTGCCGCCGGCGTCGCCCAGATGGGCGCTCTGATGAAGGCTTTGCGCGATAAGTTCGGCGCAAGCCTCGACGGCAAACTCGCAAGCGAACTCGCGAAGGAAGCGCTCGCCAAGAAATAGCGCGGCCGCCCGAGCAGGCAGCCGCGCTTTCGGATTCGCGATTCGATCTAGTGGCGCTTGCCGCCGCCGACCAGATCCGCAAACGGATTGTTCGCGCTGGTACTCCCCTGACCCGCCATCATCCCGCCGTCTACCGCGATCGCCTGCCCGGTCAGGAACGACGCGTCGTCCGACGCGAGGAACGTCACTACCTTGGCGATTTCGATTGGCTGGCCCATCCGGCCGATCGGATGCATCCCGTCGAGCAGTTTGCGCGCGCCTTCCATCTGACCGAAAATTCGCGCTACCAGCGGCGTATCGATCACGCCGGGGCATACGCAATTGACGCGCACGCCGAACGGACCGAACTCGAGCGCCGCCGCCTTCGTAAGCCCGACCACGCCGTGCTTGGCGGCGTTGTACGCCGAGAGTCCCGGGCTGCCGATCAGTCCCGCCACCGACGCCGTGCTGATAATCGATCCGCGCCGCTGTTCGATCATTACCTTGCCGCCGAACTTGAGTCCCCAGAACACGCCGTCGAGGTCGATGCGAATCGTCTCGCGATATTCTTCCTCGGTGGTATCGACCAACGAAGCGCTGATCCCGATTCCGGCGTTGTTGTACATCACGTCGAGCCGCCCGAACTTGTCCGTCGCGTGCTTGACCAGCGCTTCAACCTGTTTGGCTTCGCGCACATCGGTCGGGACGAAGGTAGCGCCGCAAGCCTGGGCGACTTTCGCGCCCGCGCTGCTTTCAAGATCGCCGATGATCACCTTGGCGCCTTCAGCCGCGAAATTTTCTGCGGTCGCCTTGCCGATTCCCGACGCGCCGCCCGTCACGATCGCTACCCGATCCTGAAGTTTTCCCTGTGCCATGATTTTTCCCTCCGTCGCCAAACGCTGACGCTAGAACCTTTGCTATCGCACACCAGCATTCGATTTTGCCAGCGCGACGCGCGATGCCGGTTCCGGAACCCCCTCGCAATATGAGGCGAATCCGGCGAGATTAGCCTCATATCATGATGCGAATCGTATTGACCTCTGACGCGAATGCATAGATATTCACCTCATTACCTGATGTGAATATGTATATCTGGGAATTGCCTGAATGGCCTCATTTTCGTTGGAACTCTGATCGACTGCTTCCTGGGCTCGCGAAGGCTCATTTGAAGCAAGGACGACTGCTCGGTCGAATGGAGCGGCTTGGCTTCGACCTGCAGCTCGACGCCGAACTACAGGCCATAACCGAGGAGGCCCTGAAAAGTTCGGAAATCGAAGGCGAAATTCTCGATCCCGCTGGCGTTCGCTCGTCAGTCGCGCGCCGTCTGGGCGTCCCCGACGCAGCGATGCATCCCGAGGATAAGGATCGCCGCGCCGAAGGTATTGTTGAGATGACGCTCGATGCCACCAAAAACTTCGCTGCCTCATTGACGCGCGAACGGCTTTTCGCATGGCAAGCCGCCCTCTTTCCAACCGGGCGTTCGGGTCTTAAACCGGTCAAGGTCGGCGCATGGCGAGACGAGTCCTCCGACCCCATGCAGGTGCTTTCGGGGCCCCATGGCCGTGAAAGGGTTCATTTTGAGGCACCCCCGGCAGCCCGCACCGAGACCGAAATGGAGGCCTTCCTCGCATGGTTCAACGAGCGTCCAGCCAGTGATGGCATCGTTCAAGCTGCCGTCGCGCATCTGTGGTTTGTGACCATACACCCATTTGAGAACGGGAATGGACGAGTAGCTCGCGCGCTGGCTGACATGAGCCTCGCGCGCTCCGAAAATTTGGCTCAGCGATTCTACAGCCTCTCGGGCCAGATCCGCCGCGACCGAGCGGAATACTACGGCTCACTCGAAAGCACGCAGAAAGGCGATCTGGATATCACGGCGCGTTTGCTCTGGTTCACCGAGTGCTTTTCCAGGGCGTTGGACGCGGCCGAACAGGCTTGTCGCGGGGTACTGCGAAAAGCGGATTTCTGGCAGCGCTACACGCTTAGTGACCTGAACGAACGGCAGAGGAAAGTGCTCAATCGATACCTTGATGGTTTCGAGGGCAAGCTGACGGCGCGGAAATGGAGAGCAATTGCCAAGTGCTCGATAGCGACGGCGCAGCGTGACATCAAGGAGCTCGCCGATCGAGGTCTTCTTATCCGCAATGAAGGCGGCAGCAAGAACACGAGTTACGACATAGCCGATCCCGACGTCGCCAACATTCGGGCGCCCATCGAAAGACCGCGATGACAGCTGATTGAACCTCACTTCCTTTTCTGCACCTGGATCATGATGCCGCCCAAGCGCGCCGCGTTTAGCGCGCGGCGCGCGACGCCGGTTGACGACAAACTGCCTTTCCCTGTAGCACTTGGACGTAATCCCAAAGCCCGTCCCAGAGGTAAATCCCCGATGCCGATCGATTTCACGATGCCGCCGCACGTAACCGAACTGCGCGACAAGGTCCGCGCGTTCATCAAGGAAGAAATCGAGCCCGCCGAAGCCGCGATGCAAAAAAGCGGTAGCTGGCGCGACGGCATCATCGAGCTCAGGCGCAACGCGCGTCAGCGTGGACTGTGGCTGCCGCACATGCCGCCGGAATTTGGCGGTCTAGGCCTCGACGCGATGGCGATCGCGATGATTTCCGCGGAGTGCGGGCGCAATCGGATCGCGTCGTTCATCCTCAATGTCCAGGCGCCGGACGAAGGCAACATGCATACGCTGCTGCATTTCGCGACGCCTGAGCAGAAAGAAAAATATCTGCGGCCGCTATGCGAAGGCAAAATCAGATCCTGCTTTGCGATGACGGAGCCAGAAGTGGCCGGCTCCGATCCAACCCAAATCAAAACCGCGGCGGTGAAGCAGGGCGACAACTGGGTTATCAACGGGAACAAGTGGTTCATCTCGGGCGCGCACGGAGCGAAGTTCGCGATCGTGATGGCGAAGACCGACCCCGAGGCCGATCCGCCGCAGGCGCGCAACTCGGCGTTCATCGTCGATTTGCCGAATCCGGGCTTCAGAATCGTGCGCGATATCGACACGATGGCCGGCAAGGGCAATCACTGCGAGATCGCGCTCGAGAATTGCATCGTGCCGGCGGACGCGATGCTCGGTCCGCGCGGACAGGGGCATACGCTGGGGCAGGTCCGGCTTGGCCCGGCGCGCCTTGCGCATTGCATGCGATGGATTGGCAGCACCGAAGTTGCGCTCGAGATGCTGGTGAAGCGCGCGATGGAGCGCCGGGTGCAAGGCGGCTTGCTGATCGATAAGCAGGCGATCCAGTTCATGATCTCGGAATCGACGATGGAGCTTTACACCGCGAAGCTGATGGTGCTGCACGCGGCGTATCTGATCGAAAAGAAGCTGCCGTTTCGCCAGGAAGTCTCGATGGCGAAGCATCACGTGGCGAACATGCTGTGGAAGGTCACCGATCGCGCGATCCAGGTGCACGGCGCGCTCGGCTACTCGACCGACACGCCGCTCGAATCGATGCTGCGGCATGCGCGATCGGCGCGGTTGGTCGATGGCGCGGACGAAGTACACATGACGCAGATCGCGCGCCACGTGATCGAGGCATTCAAGCGCGACGGCTCGACCCGCGCGGCGACCGGCGCCGGCCTGCTCTAAATTTTCGCGAACCGGCGGAGGCACAGATGGCACAAGGAAAAGCCGAACCTTTCACGATCGCGGTCTCCGACGAAGCGCTCGGCGATTTGCGCGCGCGGCTCGAGCGCACGCGCTTTCCCGACGAGGTGCCTGACACCGGCTGGGAGTACGGTGCCAATTTGAGCTACATGCGCGAACTGGTCGAGTACTGGCGCACGAAATACGACTGGCGCGCGCAGGAGCGTGCGCT
>NZ_JAUSKL010000120.1 GCF_030646925.1 Candidatus Binatus sp.
GGTGTGACATGGGAATTGAATGGCGCGACCAGTCCGGCGATCGCGCAGGATATCTATTACATCGTGCCGTCGAAGTGCACCGAATGCGTCGGCTTTCACTATCACGAATCGTGCGCCGCGGTCTGCCCGGTCGATTGCTGCGTGCCTGATCCCAATATTCCGGAAACTGAATCGGTGCTGCTCGAGCGCGCGCGCGTGCTGCATCCCGAATTGACGATTCCGGACGACGCGCCGTCGCGCTTTCGCAAAGAAGGCGGTGCGCCCGCACCGGCCGGCGATGGCGCAGAAGCCAAGCCCGCAGCCGCCAATGGCGCCGCGGCGAGTGCGGCCCCGGCTCCCGCTAAAGCGGCAGCACCGGCAGCGCCGGTCGCAGCAGCGGCGCCAATATCAGCGCCAGCCGTCGCGGCAGTCGGCGAGGAATCCAACCCGATCTCGTGGGAAGTCCCGGTGATCTGCAAGGATTGCAACGAGCCGTGGACGATCCCGTATCGGCATTTCCAGGCCGGCGTGGTTTTCTACTGCCCTTCATGCTCAGGATCGTACGTGCCGAAGTCGCAGATGTGCCGCGCGGTGCGTGAAACCTTCGAGGGCTTCTACAACCGGCGGCGCGCCGAGCGCGAAGCGTTCGAGCGCAAACGCGCAAAAGAGGCGGCTGCGTTCGCCGCGAAGCAGACCGCCGAGATGGACGACTTCAAGAAGCGCCTCGAAGCATTGTCGCATTCGATGAAACCGGCGGGCAAGACGGTTCGCCCGACCGGTATCGGCTCGATGTTCACCTAGCATCGCGCGACGAGCGCAAAACTCGCCGATGGAAACGAAGCTCACGCTGGTGGTGGCGCTATTTATCCACGCCGGACGCGAAGCTGAGTTCGAGCAATTCGAAACGCGCGCATCGACGATCATGCGGCGCTACGGCGGCGCGATCGAGCGCCGAATCGGAATTGCCGATGCTACCGGCGACGAGAATCCGCACGAAGTACACGTGGTCACGTTCCCGGATGAGCAATCTTATCAGCGGTATCGCGCCGACGCGGAATTGTCGGCGCTCGCGGAGTTGCGAAGTCGCGCGATTCGGAAGACGACGATCTGGCGCGGCCAGGAATTAGCAGCGTTTCAGTAGTCGGTTCTCCCGCAGATACGTTACTGAAATAGATCAGTGACGAGCGGGCGGCGTCATCTGGCGCGCGGCCGCTTCGCCGAATCGATCGCCGTCGAATTCGACCTGCGTGCACGCGCCGGTTTTGTAATCGAGATCGAGCAGCAGATTTCGCACCGCGCGATTCTTCACCGACTTGATCAGCGCGGCGATCGCCTCCGGATCGCCAACTGATATCGATGCAATCTCGGCAGCGTCGAGATTGCTGACGCGGCAGAACTCGCGCGCATTCTCCTCGGTGGTGAAGCCGAGCACGCCGGCCCACGACGCATCCTTTTCCTGGAACACGATCAGCGCGCCCGACGAATCGAGCAGAAAATGAATCTCGCTTGCGGGCGAAAATTTCACGCGGATTCGACTTTGAGACGGCCGCTGCGAATCGCTTCGGCGCGCTCGCGCACCAACTTTGGATAGGTGTAGTAGTGATCGCCGCTCAAATGGAGGAACGAGATGATATCGACGTCGTCGAGCTCGAGCTCGGCGATCGCGGCTTCGGCGGCCACGCGCGACGGCGATTTAACGAGCACGTCGTAGAGCGCGCGTCCCTGTGCGGACTGAAAGTCGTCGCGCGGCGGCAGGTCTTCGGCGCCGAGTCTGCCGGCATGAAAGTTATCGACCAGGTAGCGCAACGCCTTGAGCTCGTGGCGCAGGATGTCGATTGGTTTGAGCGTCTCGCGGGGCATTGATGCGAGCTTAACGCCGCCGCTCCCGGCGATTCAATGACGGGTTCGAAATCCGGGGCCGCGATCGGTCGCCTGCGCTCACGACGATGGGATGGACCCCGAACGAGCGGCGCGCGCGGAAACTGCGCCTGGAGTGCTCTCTCTGAACGCGCGACGGCTATCAGTGCGGAAATTCCACCATCACCTTGGCGTGCGACCCAGGATCCTTCAGCGCTTCGAACATCGCCGGCACCTGGTCCACCTCGATGATGTCGGTGATCATCGGCTTCGCGTCGATCTGGCCGGACGAGAAGGCGTTGATCGTTTCCTGGAACTCGCCGAACGTGTAGGCGAGTACGAAATCGACGCTTATCTCTTTCATGATGCAGACCAGCGGCACGATGTGGTCTGCCTCCATGCATACGCCGAGCACGACGACGCGCCCGTGATTGGCGACCATCCCGATTGCGGAACTCAGCGTTGATTTCACGCCGATGCATTCGAAAACTACTTCGGGCGCGCGGCCGGTGAGCGATTTGACCTTGTCCGACGGGCTTTCGACGTTCGGATTGACGACCGCGTCGGCGCCGAGTTTCATCGCAAGCTCGGTCCGCCCCGGCGCCAGTTCCGATACGACGACAGCGGCGCCGCGGGCCTTGGCCCACAGCAGGGTCGACAACCCGATCGGGCCAGCGCCCATCACGACGCATCCCATCCCCGACTTGATCTGCGAGCGATTGACTCCGTGCAGGCCGACCGACAGGGGCTCGACCAGCGCGCCTTCGCGCGAACTGACGTTGTGCGGTAGCTTCAGCAGGCTTCCGACGCCGCATCGGACGTACTCGGCGTAAGCGCCGGGCAACTGGCCGAGGCCGAGGCCGAGAATCTTCGCGCAATGCATCGAGTCGTCGCGGCGGCAGGCGTCGCAGGCGCCGCAAACGATATACGGCAGCGAGGTAACGCGGTCACCAACTTTGTAGCCGTTGACGTTGGTGCCGAGTTCGTGGATCTCGCCGCAGAATTCATGGCCCATCACGGTGTCGCAGGCCATCCCGATTCCGTACTGGACGGCATGCAAATCAGACCCGCAGATTCCGCAATTGTGGACCTTGAGGACCACTTCGCCGGCGCCCGGCGTGGGCTTGGGAACGTCCACCACCGCCATCTTGTCTCTTTCTCTGAAGACTGCTGCTTTCATCGAAGTCCTTGTCTTAATGGATCGATCAGGCGGCCGAGGCGCGCTTCTGTTCGATTAGTTCGATTTTGTAGCCGTTGGGATCTTCGATGAACGCAATCGAAGTAGTGCCATGTTTCATCGGACCGGGCTCGCGCACAATCGGCACGCCGTTTTTCCTGAGATCGTCGCAAGCCTTGTAGATGTCCTCGACGCCGAGCGCGACGTGGCCATACGCGTTGCCGAGATCGTATTTCGAGGTGCCCCAGTTCCACGTGAGCTCGATCACCGTGTTGTCGTCCTCGCTGCCATAGCCGACAAAGGCGAGCGTGAATTCACCGCCGGGGAAATCATGCTTGCGCAGCAGCTTCATCCCGAGCTTGTCGCAGTAGAACTTCAGCGACTCGTCCAGATTGTTCACCCGAAGCATCGTATGCAGCATTCGCATGGCATCAGTCTCCTTTCATGCCCGCGCGATCGCGCTTGGACGCGATCGCCTGCTTCAGTTCATCCCGGATGCCGGCGAAGACATCTTCGGTCGGCGCGACGCCGGCGGCTTTCATTTTCGCGACCAGTTCCCATCGCTCGATCCCGAGCAGCTCTTTCGCTTCGTGCTCGTGAAGGCGCCTGGCGCGAACCAGTTCGAGTATCGCCAGTTCGCGGACGCGGGCGGCGAAGTCGACCTCGCTATATTGGCTGTCGAAGAGGTCAGAGGGAAGGTCCAGTTTGAGATTCATTGAGGAGTATGCCCCTCGACTACGCTCCGCTCCGCCTCGGGACTCTGACTTGAATAGCGATTCGGCCCTCCGGCCCGACTCGGCTGCGTGGCGCTCGCGCCTCGCGAAAGCTCGGCTTCATTGAGGAGTATGCCCCTCGACTACGCTCCGCTCCGCCTCGGGACTCGCTGCGCTCGCGCCTCGCGAAAGCTCGGCTTCATTGAGGAGTATGCCCCTCGACTACGCTCCGCTCCGCCTCGGGACTCGCTGCGCTCGCGCCTCGCGAAAGCTCGGCCCAAGATCTGATTGTTCTCGGGAACACTTGCT
>NZ_JAUSKL010000121.1 GCF_030646925.1 Candidatus Binatus sp.
GCACATCCTCGGCTGGCAGGGTGCGCGAGCGCACTCTATCCCTCAGTTCCTTGCGCTCCCTCGGGGCCAATCCAAGCTCTCCATCAAGCATCCCTTACGATACACTAACCCGATACCAATGTCACTGTTACAGGCCACTAGGTCTCTGGGCCGACCTCGAGACCAGCGACGAATTTGCCCGCAAGATTCAGGCGCGCGAGCCGATCCGCAACATGAAAATAAGGCTTCGCGGCAAGGATGGTGAAGTGCGCTCATGCCTGGTGTCGGCCTCGGTGCTGAAGATCCATGGCAGGCTCTCGGTACTATCCAGCGCACGGGACATCACGGATCTCGAGCATTCGCAACAAAAGCTCGAAGAGAGCGAAGAAAAGTTCCGGCGCATTTTCGAATCGAGCCTCGACCTGATCGCGGTGAGCAATCTCGATCGCGAGACGATCGTCGAGGCCAATGATCAGTTCGTCGCCAGCACCGGGCGCTCGCGCGCGCAGTTGGTGGGGCATCGGTACGCGGAAATCGTGACTTGGGCGGACCCCGAGCTCAGAGATGCGTTGCAGCTCGAACTGCGGCAATGCGGCGTGCTCCACAATCGCGACGTGACGCTGCTCGGCCTCGGCAGCCAGCCGATGCGGGCGCTCTTTTCCGCCGCGACGGTGCAGATCGGCGGGCAGCGGTGCGCAATCTCGGTGATTCGCGACGTCACCGACCTCGAGAACGCGCGCCTGGCAGCGCTGGCCGCCTCCCAGGCGAAGTCGGAATTCCTCTCCAGCATGTCGCACGAGATTCGCACCCCGATGAATGTGATCCTCGGGATGGCCGACTTGCTCGGCGAGAGCGATCTCAATCCAGAGCAGCGCCGCTATCTCGATACCGTCGTCAGCAACGGCGACGCGCTGCTCGAACTGATCAACGGCATCCTCGATCTCGCGCGGGTCGAGAGCGGGCGCTTAAGCCTCGAAGCGACAGAATTCGATCTCATCGACCTGGTCGAGCGGGCCGCGGAGATGCTCGCCGTGCGAGCGCACGAGAAACAACTCGAGCTGGTGGTGCGGTTTGCTCCCAACCTTGACGCAATCGCGATCGGCGACACGCTCCGCCTGCGCCAGGTTCTCACCAACCTGATCGGCAACGCGATCAAGTTCACCGAGCACGGCGAAATTGTCGTGAGCGTCGAGCGCAACTTCGATCCATCGATTCCGGGCAACCTGCTTTTTTCGGTCCGCGATACCGGAATCGGAATTGCCCCGGACAAACTCGCAGCGGTCTTCTCGTCCTTTACCCAGGCCGATACCTCGACCACCCGCAAATACGGCGGCAGCGGACTCGGTCTCGCGATCGCCAAGCGGCTGGTTAAATTGATGGGTGGCGAGGTCTGGGTCGAAAGCAAAGTAGGGCAGGGCTCTGACTTCCACTTCACGGCGAATTTGCCAGCCCCCGAAACGCCGACCCTCGCCCTCGAACCGATGCCAGATCCAATGGCCCGCGGAATCCGCGTACTCATCGCCGACGATCATGCGTCCACGCGAAGTGTGATCGCCGAGATGCTCGATGCGGCGGGCGCGATTGTCGTCGAGGAGTCGTGCGGCGCGTCCGCGTTCGAGGCGCTTGATACCCACAGCAACGCGGGTTCGCGCCTGGACCTGATACTGATCGCGTCGCGCATGACCTCGATTGACAGCCTGAAACTGATTCGCCGCGCGCAAAGCCTCTATCCGGACGCCGCGATCGTGATGATGCTAAGTCTCCCCGGGCTCAGCGCAAGGATTGCTGAACTGCGCGCGATGAATCTGAGCCGCTTCATCGCCAAACCAATAAAATGCAGGGAACTCTATGCCGCTATCGCCGAAGCGCGTCATGTCGGCGCCCCGAATGAACCTCCGATCGAGGTGGCGACGGCGCCAGTTGCCGCGTCGAACGTGGTCGATCGGCCGCTGAGACTTCTGCTGGCTGACGACTCACAGGACAACCGGCTGCTGATAGGCGCCTACCTGAAGAAGAGTCCCTACCTGATCGATGAAGTGGAGAACGGGCAGATGGCGCTCGATCGCTTCATAAGCGAGCAATACGACGTCGTGCTGATGGACATTCAGATGCCCATCCTCGACGGCTACAGCGCGGTCCGAAAAATTCGGGCTTGGGAGCACGACCATTGGCGAGGTCGCACACCGATTATCGCGCTGACAGCGTCGGCCCTCGAAGAAGATGTCCGCCGCGCGAAGGAAGCCGGCTTCGATTTCCACGTCAGCAAGCCGGTCAAGAAATCGACTCTGCTCGATTCGATCGCGACTGCGATCAAGCTCGACGCGGGCGCCAGCACTCCCGCCAATCCCGCCGCGCCCAAGCCCGACCTGGCCGCCTAACGCACCCTGGGTTCTGGACCTATAGGAGGCTGGAGATCGAAAGGCGCAAGATTAAGGGTCGGGAGCGCCGAGTCCGGCCTCGTGCCGAATTCGGTGGGAATTTGGAGAACAAGCTCTTTGTGGAAGCCCTTTGAGCGGAGGCTTGTGCGACACGGTTTCGAGTGCAAACGTGACGGGTGGCCTGTCGAAAAACAATCGAGAGAGAAATTTGGTGCCAACTGACGTCGAGATTATTGTCGGCGACTCGCGAAAGGTATTGACTTCCTTTCCGGAGAGAACCTTTCAATGTTGCGTTACGAGCCCGCCGTACTGGGGCTTGCGTGACTACGGAATCGAGGGCCAAATCGGAGCGGAGCCGACGCTGGAACGATACTTGGGCGATTTGGTAGCGATTTTTCGCGAAGTCAGACGAGTGCTTCGCGACGACGGAACCCTCTGGCTCAACATTGGCGACTCTTACACCAGCGGGAACCGCGGCTGGCGCGATCCAGACAAGAAGAATCCCGCACGCGGGATGAATTACCGGCCGCCAAATCCGACTGGGTTAAAAGACAAAGAACTCATCGGAATCCCGTGGCGAATAGCGCTGGCTCTACAAGCCGATGGCTGGTATCTGCGGTCGGACGTCATCTGGTACAAGCCGAACTGCCAGCCGGAAAGTGTAAAGGATCGGCCGACACGATCGCACGAATATGTGTTTTTGCTTTCAAAGAACGAAGATTACTTTTACGACTCCGAGGGCAGCAAAGAACCGACGACGACGCGAGGCCAGCTAAGAAATCGGCGAACTGTTTGGTCAATCAATACCGAGGCTTCGAAGGAGGCTCATTTCGCGATGTTTCCACCGTCCCTGGTAAAACTGTGCATGGTGGCTGGGAGTGCAGAGGGAAGTAAGATCATTGATCCGTTCTTCGGTGCCGGCACGGTAGGTGTGGTGGCACGGGAACTGGGACGCGGCTGCGTCGGCATCGAACTTAAACCCGAGTACGCAGAGATTGCCAGGAAGAGAATCGCATCGGCTGCTGTCCAAACTACGTTGTTTTCTCGACGATCGTCGCTGGGATCCGCTTAATTCCCCAAGCTGCGTGCACGTGGCAATCTCGTTTGTCCAAGTGTCGAATCTGCAATTTTCTTTCGGTTCCCCCATCAAAGTACAGCTCGAATAAGCGGCGGTCATTCCCGGCGACCGTGCAGGTTCCCGGTTTGGGACGCTGAGTGCTGCTGTGCATCATCCGGAGAGTTCCTTCCTTGGCCTTGAGAAGCAAATCTTTGGGGATTTCGACGAGTTCATAGTTCTGAAGTGTCTCGGTGTCCGTGATCCGGCGGAGTTGAAGGATTCGGTCATAGCCATTCATGTGTTTAAAAAACTGATCTCGAAGGTCCAGCAAGTCCTTCTGAGCCTTATTCCATTGGCCTTTTCCCAACTCCATGAATTTCGAGATGTGCAAAAAATCCGCTTTAATGCTTCGATCGGCCTGCGTCTTCAGGCTGAACCGTTCGCCCGCAATGGTGATGTCATGCCCGGGGTTGCCCTTTGAAGCCAGTTGAGCTGGTACGCCGCAATGGTTGAGCACGCGCTCGAGCGCGTATTCGAAACGGTCCTTTGAAAGCGGCTCACGCGAAAAACAGTGGTGAATCTGCAGAACATCTCCGAACATCTCCGACACACAATCTGTTACAAGTTCTGACTTCGGATCGCGCCAAAGAGCTGGCTTCAGCTTGAACTGGTTAACAACGCCTTCGAGCCACTCGATCTGGTAAGTGCTAAGCCCACCGAGGGCGGCGGCAAGCTCCCGGATTCGCACCGCGCGATCTTTTGCATCCATCCTCCCCACTTGCCGTCGTTTAACTCGCGGCACTTGCCTACTGGCCCAATTGAGTAAGGACCCTAGATCAACAGGCGGCCGCCGTCGAGGTCAGCGTGATGCCCGTGACGAAGCCGTTCTTCATCAGGAATAGCACCGCATCCGCGATGTCTTCGGCACGCCCGATGCGCTTGACCGGCAGGCGCTCGGCTTCCTGCGCCATGAGCGCATGTACAAGCCGCGAGTTTAGAGTGATCGATGATGGGCGGGTAGGGAATTAGGCGTCACGGATCGTGCGCTGTCGCCGATCCGTGACGCCTTGCTTGTTTCGCTAGATTACGCGCTTACGCCGTGACGCAACACCTTGCCCGGATGCGCGCCTGTGAACTGATCGTTTTCCCACGTGACCGCGCCGTTCACGATTACGTATCGATAGCCTTCGGCGCGCTGGATTCGCCGCCACTCGTCGCCCGGCAAGTCGTGGACAATTTCAACCGGCTGCACCGCCAACTTCTGGAGATCGTAGATCACGATGTCGGCGGGAGCGCCTTCGCGCAGAAATCCGCGATCCTTGAAGCCCGCGCAGAACGCCGGCAGTCCCGACAGGCGCCAGTGGATATCCTCGAGCGAAATCCATTTCTGGTCGCGCGCAAAATTGATGATACCTTCGGTCGGGAAGCGGCCCGCGGTCAGGAACTTGGTGTGCGCGCCGCCGTCCGACACGCCAAACGTCAGGTAAGGATAATCGATCAATTCCTTCATGCCCGCCGAGTCGTGCGAGTTGGTGCCAGGCGCGAAAAATTCAGTCTTGAGATTCTCCGACACCGCGAGATCGAGCATCGTGTCGACCGCGTCTTTCTTCGTTTCGAGCATCGCGAGCCGCAGCGTCATGCCTTCGAACCGCTTGTTCTCGGGACGTTCGACCTGCGTGATGACGATCTCTTCGAAGAAGTTCACGATCAGGCTCTCACGCGGCATCTGCGCTTTCAGTGCGGCGCGACGGCGCGGATCGCCCAGCTTCTCCGTGCGGTCTGCAACCGAACCGGTGGTGGCTTCGCGCCATGCATCCGAATCGTCGAACAGGTTCCAGTCCTCGAAGGTAAACGTCAGGCCGGCATCGGTGGTCACGCCCTGTCCATAAACTGGCAGCCCGCGCTCACGGCATCGCTCGAGCCATCGGAGCGTGTTGCGATGCCGATGCGGGAAGCGATCGTTGGCGGCGACCGCCTCGAACATGATAGGACGTCCGCTGATTTCCGCGAGCTTCTCGAAATGCGCCGCGTCGGCCTTCGGATCCCAGCTCGCGAGCGTCAGTTCCTGGAAGCCTTCGCCGCGATCGCCGAGCACCTTGGCCATCTCGAAGCACGTCTCGTCGTGCATTACGTCGGTATTCATCGGCGCGCCATCGTAATCGCGCTGCACCGAGCTAGGACCATCGGGCTTCAACCGCTGCGCCGACCATCCGCACGCGCCGGCATCCATCGCTTCATTCAGGATCTGCCGCATCTGCTTATGTTCGTCGTCGGTCGGCATCCGGCCAGTCTTCGATTCGTCGATACCCATCACGTAGCCGAGCAGCGGATTCATCGGCACGTACGGCAGCAGGTTGATTCCCTTGGGGATGTTGTCGAGCTTGTCGAGGAACTGGGGATAGCTCTCCCAATCGAACGGCATCGCAGCCTGCATCGAGCGCAGGGGAATCGCTTCGGTGCGAACCATCGTTAGCATCGCTCGCTCAGCTTCCTTGGGATGCACCGGGGCGAAGCCGAAGCCGCAGTTTCCGATCACGACTGAAGTGATTCCGTGATAGCCGGAGATCGTGAGATAGGGATCCCAGAAAATCTGCGCATCGTAGTGAGTGTGCAGATCGATAAATCCAGGCGCGACGATCGAGCCGCTGGCATCGACGAGCCGCTTGCCTTCGTGGGGTTGGATACGTCCGATTTTGGCGACCCGGCCGTGCTTGATCCCGATATCGCCGCGAAAACGCGGGGCGCGGGTGCCGTCTATCACCATTCCATTTTTTATCACGATATCGAATTCTGCCATGCCATCCTCCGTTCCAGCTCGAGCCGTTAGATTATCACTGGACCGCGATCGGCCGTTACCATGCGCGCTGGGCTGGGGGTGCTAAATGCCCGCAGAATTGACGATGCGTCGGTAATGGCGAAAGCGCTCACCTGCGCATCTTGACGCTATTAATCGGACCTTCAAAATGTCAAGCGTAAGGCGGCTCGGCCACGTAAAATGAAAGACCAAAATCACCTAAACAGTCAGCCGGATTTCGGAGAATTGGCGCCATGAAGAATCTCTACCGCGCGGAAGTGATCGGCTCGATGCTGCGGCCGCAATATCTCAAAGATGCGCGCAAGCGATGGGAAGCCAAAAACATCAGCACGCGCGCGTTCAAGCAAATCGAGGATCGTGCGGTGGACGAAATGATCGCGCTGCAGGAGCGATGCGGCGTGGACGTCGTCACCGACGGCGAGATGCGCCGCACGCATTTCATCGCGCCGCTCACCGACGTGATCACCGGCGTCAAGGAAATCCCGGCGTTCACGCGCGTCTGGCGAAAGCCCCATGAAAAAAACGTAAAGGGCGAGGAGACCAACATCCAGGTTCAGTACGCGGTCGTCGAAAAAATCCATCGCACGCGCTCGCTCACCAACGAGGAATTTGCTTACGCGCGCGGTCGCGCCAAGAAACCGCTCAAGGTTACGCTGCCGAGTCCGCTGATGATGACGCTCCGATGGTCGCCGGATTATTCGCGCGACGCCTATCCCGATCCGTTCGGCCTGTTCATCGACGCCGCCGACATCATGCGCCAGGAAGCGCGCGAGTTGGCCGCGCTCGGATGCGAGTACATCCAGATCGACGCGCCCGAGCTTGGGATGCTCTGCGATCCCGATCGCCGCAAACAGGATTTCGCCGATCGCGGGATGGATCCCGAGCGGCTGCTAACCGAAGGCATCGACATCATAAATTCGGTCGCCGATGTTCCCGGCGTGAACTTCGCGCTGCATCTGTGCCGCGGCAACAACAAGGGCTACTACGTCGGCGAAGGCGGCTACGACTCGATCGCAAAGCAACTCTTCAAGCGTGCGCGCAATTTTTCGAGCCTGCTGCTCGAGTACGACGACTGGCGCTCGGGATCGTTCGAGCCGCTCGGCGAAGTACCGTCGGACATGGGCGTCGTGCTCGGACTAGTCTCGACGAAGCGCGCGCAACTGGAATCGGCGGACGAACTGATCGCGCGAATCAAGGAAGCGAGCCGCTACTGTCCGCTCGAGCGGATGGCGCTTTCGACGCAATGCGGTTTCGGCACGGTGTGGGAAGGCAATCCGATCGCCGAATCAGTGCAGGAATCAAAGCTGAAGCTGGTCGCGGAAGTGGCGCACCAAGTCTGGCGGTGACGAGGCTCAGGGCAGACAAATCCTCCGGAGGCCGAAACCTCCCGCAGGTGGAGTTTACCCTGAGGCTCTGTCGAAGGGGGGCTTCCCGTTGTGACGGGGATGCGCGCTCCGCGCCGTTAGAAGTAGAAAATTGTCGGTTCTGTGAACTTAGCGATGGATGGCCGGCGAGGTTGGAGGCTAGATCCAGCGAAGGTTTAAAAGCCTCGCAGTACTCTTCTTCCTGATTCCGCTTGCTTTTAGACGCCAACTCTTGTTCACTCACGGTGTCCTGGGTCCTGGCTGCTTACAGAAAAGGTTTTCCGGCACCTTCCTTTCGAACAGAGAGCTTTTGGGTGATCCAAATGAATCGTCGAATAGCAATATTTCTTGCGGCTCTAACGGCCTTGATGAATATCACGAGTTGCGCAGTCAGTAAGGAGTGGAGTTCGACTGGTGGAAGTCGCGGATGGCACAGTTGAACTTTCTTATGAGTACGGTGGGATGCAACGACCTACAGTCGACGAAGAGCAGGGGGTTAAACTCGCCAGTTCTACATGCTCTGAGTGGGGATACTCTGGATCCAAGCCGTTCGGATCTGGGCTTCAAACATGTACAGCAATAAGCGGCTATGGCTGTATGGCGTACAGAGTGACGCGCAAGTACCAGTGCTTGGGTTCCCCTACCGGAGCGCGTGCATCTTAACATCTTCGAAGGGCGCGTCTAAAAAGGCGTATCTCGCGTAAAAGTAATCTTTCGCTAGGTAAAGAACGGCTGCGCTGTGTGGTGAATTGGGGACCACTCAGCCAAGGCCGGCACAAGCTCTCTGGTCGTTCCCAGTTAGGTTGGCATTTTTTCCCGGACAAAGCGGCAGGAAAAACCATGCGGAGAACGTTCGCCAACATGGCTGGTTGCGTACTGAGCTGCACTCTCGCGATGTCATGCGCCGCACAACGTCCGCAATTTGCTCATCTCGACGAGACCCCAACCTCACCCGCGCATGATGAAGCAGTGTTACCACATGCAAAGGTTGATTTTTATCCGAACCGCACGAATCCACGGAGGATGATCATTTACACAGATTCCGGAGGGTCATCAGATCTGACCTGTATGGATTCCGATTGCCAAAATTTGACGGGACAAATCCTTGGTAGCACCGTTCTTCCGGACGGAACCTATCAGGTAATACGAACCGACGATGCTCGGCTTGCCTGGGTTCAGCAAGAAGGAATCACGCTAGGCTACATGGTCTCTCGAACCGGAACTGATTCAGCGTTTTTTAAGACTTTGCCCGAAGCGCAAGATTACGAACACAAGGGCGAAACAATCAAACTAGTTGGAAAGATTGTACTAATAACTTTGGTGGTGGGCATCATCGTATTCGCCGCGGCCGCAGGAGCTGCATCGGCAGCAAACTCAAGTTCGATAGTGACTCGGTGTACCACTTTTGGCGTTACCACCACCTGTACTTCAAGATGACAAGATAGCCTCTCGCGCAGGGCTGTCTCCGAGAGGGGAGTTTTATCGCCATTCTCCTACTAACAGCGCAGAGCGCGCATCCTATTGTCACTGCGGGAAGTCTGAAACCTCTTAGAGGTTTCAGGGGATCCTGTCTTTCTTACTTCTCTCCCCGATCACTCCGCCGCGAAGGCGGTGCGGGCGAGGCGTAGCTTGCGAGTTGCCTCTTGCGATTGCGCTAGCTCGGCGGCGCGGCGCGCGGAATCGGTCGCGTGATATAGCTCGAGATCGTCGGCGAACTCGTGATCGTTGACTGGCGTCAGCGCGAGATCGGTGTAGCTCTTCGACGCGGGATCTTTTTCGATCTTGCGGCGCAATCGTTCTAGCTGCCAGAAAAACATTAGCCCTGGTCCGTAGGTCGATAGCATCTCGCGCGTACGCCGTAGCGCAAAGCTGAAAACATTTTCACGCGGATAGCCGGGACGCCGCTGGGTGCGGCGTTTGCGCCGGATGATCCCGCCCTGCAGCGGATGCACGTGCTCGTATTTGTGACTCGCATAGAAGTAGAAAATCATCGACGCGATTCGGCTGGTGCGGATTCCGCTCGCGACGGCCCGCTTGATCAGCGTCACGATATGCTCGGGCGTATAGTAGAGATGCCACGCGCGCTGGTAGATGTCCTCCCATTCCGCCGCGGTCATCCGCGGATGGTCTGCGGTTGCGTGCTCGGCGTCGTACTTGTTGGTGTCGGTCTCCATCCGCTCGCCGCGCAGATACATATCCAGATGATCCTTCGAGCCGGGCAGCGGCGTCAGCATGAAAAATTCCATGATGTCGATCGGCAGCTCGCGCTGGATTATCTGGATGTCGCGCGCGATGCTCTCCGGCGTGTCGGACGGAAATCCCAGGATGTATCCGGCGTAGGTCAGCACCTTGGCTTTTTTCCACGCCTGCAGCATCTTGCGGTACTCGGTGATCTGATTTTGGCCCTTCGACGCGCCCTTCAGGCTCTCGGGATTGATATTTTCGAGCCCGATGAAAACTTTTTTGCATCCGGCGCGCGCGGCTTTCTCGATGAATTTCGGAATTTTGTGACACAGCGTATCCACCTGCATGATGATGTTGAGGCGCAGATGGTCGCGGCGGCGCAGCTCGATAATGCGATCGAGAATCGGCTCCCAGTTTTTGTTGCGCGCAAAATTATCGTCGGTGATGAAGAAGCTGCGAACGCCCTGCGCCGCGTGCGCGCGTATCAGATGCTCGATGTCGTCGGCGGTGCGGTAACGCGACTTGCGCCCCTGCACGTTGATGATAGTGCAGAAGCTGCAACTGAACGGGCATCCGCGGCCGGCGTCGAAGCATCCGATCGCGCCGGCATAGCGCTTGACGTATTTCAGCGGCAGGAACGGCAGCGGCGTGCCGCTGACCGCGGGCAGGTTTTTCATGAAATTGTAGAGCGGCAGCAGTCGCCGCTCGAACGCGGACTTCAGCAGATCGTCGAGGCGCTCTTCGGCTTCGCCCGCAAACAGCGTGATCCCGGCGGCCTGCGCGTCTTTCAGATCCTGCGGCAACTCGGGCAGCATCGCGAGGCATCCGCTGACGTGGAACCCGCCGATCGCGACGTCGAGGTTCGCCGCGCGAAGCTCGCGCGCAATATCCACCGCGCGCGCGAACTGATTAGTCTGCACGCCGACGATCAGCACCAGCCCGCGATTATCGTTGCGGGCGAAGCGGCGGATTATCTCGCGGACCGGGACTTTGGTGTTGGTTTCGTCGTGCGCCTGAATCTCGATATCGACGTCGTCGCCGAGCACGCGGCGATTGCGCGAATCGAGCGCAAGGCCGTAGATGCTCGACAAGGAGTTCGACGGGATGAAGCCGCGCCACCATTGGATGACGTAGCCGTCGTCGTCGTAGTGCGAGGGCTTGATCAGTTCGACCAGGAATTTTGTGCGCTTAGGCTGCTCAACCCGTTCCATGCCCGCTCCGTCGATCGCTCGATTGCGCCGCGCCTCATCGGAAATTCCAGCGCGCGTGAGGGTTCAGCCTAATAGTTATGCGCGCCCAAGGATAGGTGAAGACGCCCACCCATTGACGAGCACAGCCATTGTCGAACGATGGAATCATTGCGATAAGAAGGGCTATGTTGGTGTGGTTCAATCGAAGCGTGACTGAAAATGTCAGCCAGGGAGGAACCTGCGATGTCAACGGAATCAGGCAATGAAAGCGTCCGTGGCAAGCGCGTCGCGCCCGTAAAGTTTGCGCATGCGGTGCTGCGCACCAACAAGTTCAAGGAGATGGTCCATTTCTATACCACGGTGCTCGAGGCCGAGGTGGTGATGTCCACCGGCACGATCGCGTTCATGACCTACGACGACGAGCATCATCGGCTGGCGATTGCAGGCGTCCCGGGGCTGGTCGATCGCGATCGGCGCTCGGTGGGCCTCGATCATCTGGCGTACACGTATGCGAACCTCGGCGATCTGGTTTTCACCTACGAGCGGCTGAAAAAGGCTGGCATCACGCCGGTGGTAACGATCAATCACGGGCCTACGACCTCGATGTACTATCGCGACCCGGACGGCAATCGGGTCGAATTGCAGATCGACAATTTCGAGAGCGTCGAAAAGCTGAAGGGCTTCTTTCGCAGCGGCGATTTCAAAAAAAATCCGATCGGGGTGAATTTCGATGCGGATGAACTCGCGCGCAAGTATCACGAAGGCGTGCCCGAAGCCGAACTGATCAGGTACGACGCATCGAAGGGGCTCGACCCGGAAACGCTGCGGCGGCTGACCGGGATGACGCAGCAACCGTAGCCAGCAATTGAGGAACGATGAAACTCGCGACTTTCAAACAGGATAGATTCACGCGCATCGGCGTCGTGATCGACGATTCGATCGTGGACCTCGCAGCGGCAGCGCCCGAGTTGCCGCGCGAAATGATCGCGTTCCTGACCGCTGGCGCGCCGGCGCTCGATCGCGCGCGCAACGCTGCCAAGGATTCGGCCAAGCGGATTGCGCTCGCGAGCGTGAAGCTCGAGGCGCCCATCCAGCGGCCGCCGGAATTTCTGGCGATCGGGCTCAACTACGCGGATCACGTCGCCGAAACCAAAATGAAGAAGCCTGAGTTCCCGATGTTCTTCAACAAGCAATCGAGCTGCGTCACCGGCCCCGGCGATCCGATTCATCTGCCGCGCGTCTCGACCTGGCTCGACTACGAGGGCGAACTCGGTTTTGTGATCGGCCGGCGATGCCGCCACGTGCCGCGCGATCGCGCGCATGAAGTGATCGCGGGCTATTTCATCGTCAATGACGTCAGCGTGCGCGACTGGCAGCGCCGCGCGCAGACGATGACGCTCGGTAAATCGTTCGACACGCACGGGCCGATCGGTCCGTGGATCGTGACGCCCGACGAAATCGGCGATCCGCACAAGCTTGATCTGCGCACTTTCGTCAACGACGAAGAGCGTCAGCATTCGAATACGTCGAACCTGATTTTCGACTGCTTCGCGCAGGTCGAGACGCTTTCGACGGTGTTCACGCTGATGCCGGGGACGATCGTATCGACCGGCACGCCCGGCGGCGTCGCGGCGGTGATGAATCCGCCGAAGTGGTTGAAGGCCGGCGACGTGGTGCGAATCGAGATCGAGAAAATCGGCAAGCTCGAGAATCGCGTGATCGACGAACCGGCGAGTACCGACCTGATCTGAAGCTATTTGCGTTTCGGATTCAGTACGAAATCGAACTTGATCGAGTCAATTTTCGAGTCGCGATCATTGCTCATTCGGTCGTTGCCTTGGTCCAACTGGCTATAGCCAACGACTAGTGACTTTCTCGATCCGAAGACCGCATCCGAGTCGAGGTATTCGTCGCCGTCGATATACAGCGCAGTAGTCAATGTCTCATAGTCAGGCGCGGTAATTAGAAAATGGATATGAGCCGGGCGGAAGGGATGCCGGCCGACTGCATTCAGCATCTGGCCGACTGGACCGTCGGTCGGCACCGGGTAGCTCGCCGGCTTGATCGAGCGAAACCGGTACCTGCCCTCTGAATCGGTGCGAAAGCGCGCCCGCAGATTCATCTCCGGCTGATTCTCGTCCTGCAGATCGTACAAACCGTTTGGCGCCGCCTGCCATACGTCGAGCATCGCATCGGCCACCGGTTGTCCATAGATCGAGGTCACGCGTCCGTGCAGAACTACGCGTTTTCCCTCGACCGGACCGGCGATATCTGCGTCGAACGGCATCTCCGGCGCGCCCTCGCGGAAGAACGGACCCAGCAAACTCGATTCGGTAATCTGCTCGGGTTTGTCGCCATTTTGAAGAATATCGACCAGCGCACTGAGCCCCAACGTGTCGGACAGCAGGATAAATTCCTGGCGCTTTTCGTTTGTGATGTGTCCCGCGGCGGTGAGGAAATTGATGCCGGCCATCCATTCCTCGGGCGTGAGCCGTACCTCGCGTGCGAATTCATGCAGATGACGGATGAGGGAATCGAACAATTGATTCAGGCGCGGATCGGGGCACTCCGCGAATCGTTCCCGGACCGCATCTGAAATACTCTGTTCAGTCAGATTCCGCATAGTCACACCCTTTTTCTGGCAACGTATCAGGCGTTGCGCAAGTACATACCAATAGCTAGTGCTCCGATCCGATTAGCTTGTTCGCTGCTCCTTCGACGCGAGTGCCTTTGAAGAAATCGGGGTTTAGCGCCGTGAAGAAGTGGACCGGATTGCTGAATACGAAATCGCGGAAATCGTCGTCCGTGATCAGTTCTTTTTCCACCAATTCGTACGCCTCCGCGGCCGCATCTCTCATGTCAGGCAAGTCGAAGTGCCCGAGATCCGAGCTGTAGAGTACATTCAGGCGCGAGTGGAACGGCAGCTTCCGGCTGTCGAAGGCCAGCGACGTCAGACGATCGTCGCCTTCGCATCCGAAGTAGAATTTCGGCACGAACAAATCGCGGATGTCCTCCCGCTTCGTGATACCGCAGCGCGCCCACTCGTCACGATCCTCAGTTTTCTCTTCTGGCGATCCCCAGAGCAGGCCCGAACGCTCGGCTTCAGGATGGTTCTTCAACTCGCCATATCGCGCACCGTATTTCAGAAATAGCTCGCGCATCAGCTCGTGATCGATTTGCGCGGGGTCGAATTTGTCCAGCACGCTGGGGCTGTGCTTTTCCCAATGCGAAATCAGGTCGGCATAGAGGGTGGCGGCCCATGCGACTCCGCCCTCCTGAAATGAAAAGCGAAGTTCCGGAAAGCGGCGCGTGACGCCGCCCAGAAAAAGCGACTTGCAGATGGCGTCGGCCGATTGCGCGAAATGACCGATATGATTGAACACGAAATTCGAAATCGAGTTGCGGAATCCGATCCCGGCCGTCGGCGAATGAAAACTCGGGCAGACCTTCAGTTCGACGCACTTCGCCCACACCGGATCGTAATCGTAGTCGCTGTCCATCGCGAACGTGTCGAGCCAGTACGCATAGCGCGACATCTCGGGCGAGGTCCGCTCGACCGCCGGAATCGGGCGGCGCGCAAAGCTTGCCATCACGATCGCCTTCATTCCGAGTTTACCAACTGCATAGTCCAGTTCCTCGATTGCTTCGCGCGGACTATGCATCGGGATAATAGCTACTGGCGTCATCCGATCTGAGTATTCGCTGTATATATCGGCATTCAACTTGTTAAACGCGCGGCATAGCCCGAGGCGCAGTTCGTCGTCGCCGACATGCAGGCCGAATAGCCCCATGCTCGGGTAAATCACGGTGAAATCGAGGCCCATTTCGTCGAGGCGCTCGTGCAGCAGCCGCGGCAACGAGCTGGTCGCGCGATCGAGGGTGTTTTTCGTCGGATGCACCCACCAATGTGGCCGGGTGACGCGCTCGTCGCGGCGCTGATCCCATGACAGCCGATGCCATCGATACGAAAACGGCCCCGCCGGAAAGGTCTTGACGCGCTCCACCGCCTTGGGGCCGGCAATCTCGCGAAGATATTCGAAGACTGCGGGCTCAAACTCCGCGGTGTGACCGTCCGAATCAATGATGGGATGATTCAGCCGGCTTCGAATCTCGGCTGACCTGGTTCTCGCCGTGGCAACTGTACTCATTGCAGATAGTCACTCCCCTCGACGACGCGACATTTTCCAATACTCAGTCTCTTACGCAGTGACAGTCGGGCGGCGTCCATAATATGCGTCATCGAGCAGCCGCCGAATTCCCTCGCGCGTAACCGGGCGCGGATTGTAGTAAGGATTCTGAATAGCCAGTTCAGCCGCGCGATCGAGATCGGTTTCCTTGAGGCCGTAATCTTTGAGCGCCATCTTTGCGCCGACCGCGATCGCAAGATCGTAAAGTCCTTGCGCGGCGCTCGATGTCCCAATGGCCGTCGCGACTCTGCCAATCGCATCGGGCGCCGCGGACGCATTGTAGGCAACCGCGTGCGGCAGAATCGCGGTGTGAGTTTCAGCGTGCGGCAAATTGAAGGCGCCGCCGACGGTGTGACAAAGCTTGTGATGCAACGCCATTCCGACCGCGCCGAGCGACATGCCCGCCAGCCATGCCCCGTAAAGCGCCGCGCCGCGAGCGTCGAGATTGCGCGGCGCCTTGACCACTACCGGCAGGCTGGCCGCGAGTGCTCGAATGCCTTCCTCTGCCATCAGCGAGATGATCGGATTTGCATCTTCGGCGTAGAGCGCTTCCACGCAATGCGCGATCGCGTTCATGCCGCTGGCGCCGGAAAGCGACGGCGGCATCGTCAGCGTGAGCGTCGGATCGTAGATGACGGTGCGCGGCAGGACGCGCAGATCGCGGCCGGTCTTTTTGATTCCGCCTTGGGTGAGTCCCCAAATCGGAGTCATCTCCGAGCCGGCATAGGTCGTCGGGATCGCGATGATCGGTAGTTCCGAGACCAGCGCGATCGCCTTGGCGAGGCCGGTCGTCGAGCCGCCGCCGACTGCGACGCAGCAATCGGCGCCGAGGCGCTTCGCTTCGTCGCGCGCCGATTCGGCGGTTTCGATCGGCACGTGCATGGCGGCCTTCGCGAAAACTCCGGTTGATTTTTCTCCGAGCCGTTCCGCGATCGAGCGCGCTTCGCCGGATTGCTCCGGCGTCGAGAGCACCAGCGCGCGCCGCGCATGAATCCGCTCGACTTCCTCTGGCAGACGCTCGAGACTGCCGACGCCGAAAATCACCCTGCACGGCAGCGCCTCGTATAAAAACTTCGGCATCATCGGCGCCGCCTAGCGCGCGTAGAACGGCGGAATCTTCGCATCGACGTTGACCCACACCGATTTTGGCGTCGTGTATTCCGTCATGGCTTCGAAGCCCATGTCGCGCCCGTAGCCCGAGCCGCGCACGCCGCCGAACGGCGAACCCGGATTAAATCGCTTGTAGCAGTTGATCCAGACCATGCCGGTGATCATGTGACGCGCAATCAGATGCGCGCGCTGCAGATTGCTGGTCCACAGTCCGCCGCCGAGTCCGTAGCTGGTGCCGTTGGCGATCTCGATCACTTCGGCGTCGTCCCTGAAAGTGCTCACCGCGACGAACGGGCCGAAGACTTCCTCCTGGCAGACGCGATCGGTTGGACGCGCGCGCACCACGGTCGGCATCACATAGCATCCGGGCGCAAGTGCGGAATCAGCCGGCGCTTTTCCGCCGAGAATAATCTCGCCGCCTTGCTCTTGCGCAATTTTGCAGTAGCCGAGCACGCGATCGCGATGCTGCGTCGAAGTGAGCGGACCCATCTCGGTCGCGGGATCGAGCGGATTACCCAATTTGATCGAAGCTGCGAGTTTCAGAAATCCGTCGAGGAATTGATCGGCGATTTTTTCATGCAGCAGCAGCCGCGAGCCCGCGATACAGGCCTGACCCTGATTGTGGAAAATCGCAAACGCGCTGCCGTTAATCGCGGCATTCAGATCCGCGTCGTCGAAAACGATATTCGCGCCTTTGCCGCCGAGTTCGAGCTGCACGCGCTTCAGATTCCCCGCCGATGCCTCGACGATTTTGCGCCCCGTCATGGTCGAACCGGTGAACGCGATCTTATGCACCTGTGGATGCGCCGCGAGGTACTGTCCCGCGACGTTGCCGTAACCGGGAATGATATTCACCACGCCGGCTGGAAATCCGACCTCGCGGACCAGCTCGGCAATTTTCAGCGAGCTTAGCGGCGTCAATTCGGCGGGCTTCAGCACCACGCAATTGCCCGCGGCGAGCGCCGGTCCCATCTTCCAGCTCGTGAACATCACCGGAAAATTCCACGGCACAATCTGGCCGACCACGCCAAGCGGCTCGCGCACCACGTAGTTCAGCAAGCCCTGCTCGACCGGGATGACGCTGCCCTGGAGCTTGTCGGCCATGCCGCCGAAGTAGCGAAACACGGCGACTGTGCGCGGCAGATCGAGATTGCGCGTGTCGCGAATCGGATGGCCGGTGTCGAGCGATTCGACTTCGGCGAGCTCGTCGCGATGCGCTTCGATCGCGTCGGCCAGCTTTGCGATCAGCCGGCCGCGATCGGCCGCCGCGGTATCGCGCCACGCCGGGAATGCCTTGCTCGCGGCGGATACCGCGTCGTCAACGTCGGGCTCGGTCGCCTCTGCGACCGCGGCCAGTTTCGAGTTGTCGTGCGGGTTCAGCGTTTCGATCGTGCCGCCGCGCCGCGCCTCGACGAATTCACCGCCAATGAAAAGCCTCGTCTGTAATTTCATCGCCAAATGCTTCGCGCGTTTAAATCGATCACCGCAGGATCAGAAATCGACCGGATTCGGCTTCAGCTTTTTCTGCGCATAGAGGTCCGGCAGCGTGCTGTCGGCATTTTCCCACACCAGCAGCATCGCGCGCTTCGGCGAGAATCCCTGGTGGCGGATGTCAGCCGGCATCGCGGCGACGTCGCCCGGCTTCATGACGGCGCGGGCGCGCGGCGCACCGGTCTCGCGATCCTGGATGTCCCAGTGAATCTCGTCGCTCAACTGCACGAACCATTCGACGCGATCGTTGCCGTGGATAATCGGCAGCATGAATTCTTCGGTGGTCGGGCAGAGCAGACTGTCCTTCACCGCCGCCGTAACCGACGGATTCCACGTCACGTCCGAGCGCGACAGATATCCAAAAAAGTTGAAAGCGTGCACTTCGTTCTCGAAGCCCGGCTCGGCGTGAATTTCGGGCTCGCTTTGATCGACATCCCGGAACTGGCGATTGACTGGACAACCGTTGTCATCACTGCGGAGCGGGGTATCGTCCTTGAGACCGACCATGCGCTTTGCGACGACGCGCTGGCGTCGCACGGCCTTCATATTGTCGCCATTTTTGGCGCCGAATGGAGTGCCGGTTTCTTCAGGCGCCGCGAATGGATCGAAGCGGGCGTTGGTCCAGTCCTCGAGCATCGCCTGGAACAGCGCGCGCGTATGATCGCCCTTGAAAGTCTCGACGTGATGCTTGTTCTGTGCGCGATAGCCGGCGTTGTACAGACCCGCGTACACGTCGACGGTGCCGTAATGATTGGTGGTGCCGAAGACCTCGTCGAAGTTGACCGTGCCATAGAAAAAATTCCACGCGACATCGCGCATCAGCGCGCGCAGGAATTTATCGACCGGGACGATGTGGCCGCCGCCGGGCCAGTTGATTTGCGCGAAATATTCATCGCGCTCGAAGCGAAATCCGCCGAGCGAAAACGACTGGTAGCCGTACTGATTGGTTTTGCTTTGCACATTCGTCGTTTCAGCCATGTTGGAAATCTCCGCGGCCAGCCGGCCTCGATTCAAATGTCTCAGCGGCAATTATTTTTGGCAGATGTCGTTCCATCGCTCGACGGTGAGATCGCCCTGAATTGTTTGCAGCAGGATCACGCCGGGCTTCGCGGCGTGAAATTGGTAGGCGGCGCCCTTGGGCAACAGCGCCATATGCCCTCGACGCGCGACGATATGTCCCATCCTGCGGCCCTTGGGATTGCCTTCGAGCATCGTGGTGCCTTCGTGATCGTCGGCGACAAGCTGGGTCTCGAGTTTGACGAGACGAATCTCGACTTCGCCGTCCATCACTATCGCGGCTTCATCATGCGATGCGGCGTACCACGGCGAAGTGCCTTCGGCGCGAATCGCTTCCAGCACGTATTTCAGATTTTTCCCGACCGCGATTTTCTCGTACGGCTCGGCCTTGGCCGCGACTTCATAAACATTGGAGAAGACGTAATTCTTCGGATCGTCGTTGATTACCTGGATGCCGCCCTTCTCGAAATGCTCCAGCGATCCGAATCGCGTCTGATGCTGCGTCATCGAAACCTCCGTTCGAGTGCGATGAAACTATAGTTCCTTTAATACTGCGCGCACGCGGGCGAACGCATCGCGTAGCGCCGCATTAATGATGGCCGGCGGCGCGGACCACGGTCTTACCCCACTTCGGAATTTGCGGCGCGCGCTTACGAGCCATCGCCTTGTTGACGATGCGATCGCGGAGCGCGGCCCTTTCACTGGCGCGCTTCTGATCGCGCTCCTTAACTTCGGGCAGCACTGTTTTGCCGAAAAGTTCGATCGACGATGCAAGCATCTCGCTCGGGATGTTGCCGGCCTGCGAGAGAAAGATCACCTGGTCAACGCCGGACTCTTCGAAACTTAAGAGCGACGCGCGCACGTCGTCAGGCGTGCCGACGCAGCTCTGCGAGCGTCCCGCGTTCGCCAGCGGATCGTCCACCGTCACTTTCGCCGGCTGATTTTTGTAGTCGTTCCAGAGGTTGGTTTTGCCCGGCTCGTGATTGCCGAAAAACGCGTAATGCCCGAGCCCGTACATGAAGAAGCCGTGGTGCTCGGCGGACATTTCGCGCACGCGTCCGCCGTCGCGATCGCAGAGGAACGGGCACGTGATCGCGATCGCAGGATTTACGTCGTAGCCGATCGGATCGCATTCGTTTTCGATGGTCTGGTAGTAGTCGCGAACCCATTGGCGCGACTCCTCGGGCGAAACGAATGCGAACGTCAGCGCGCCCAATCCGAGCTTCGCCGCGAGCAGGATCGTTTCGCGGCGCGAGCACGCGAGCCAGAGCGGCGGATGAGGCCGTTGCAGCGGCTTCGGCACGATGTTGCGGACCGGCGCGGTCAGATATTTTCCCTCGAAGCCCGCGAACGGCTCCTCGACCATCATGCGCGTGACGCAGGTGAGGCCCTCGAGCCACATCGCGCGTTTCTCGCTCTGCGGGATGCGGAATCCGTCCAGCTCGACTTCCGCGGCGCCCTCGCCCGTGCCGAAATCGAGCCGCCCGTCGCTGACGAGATCGAGCGTGGCGATCCGTTCGGCGACGCGCGCCGGATGATTGATCAGCGGCGCCATCTGCACGATGCCGTGGCCGATGCGGATATTTTTGGTGCGCTGGCTCACCGCCGCGAGAAAAATTTCGGGCGCCGACGAATGCGCATACTCTTCGAGAAAATGATGCTCGGTGGCCCACACGTAGTCGTAGCCGAGCCGGTCGGCGAGTTCGATATGATCGAGCGCGTCTTTGAACAGTCGATGCTCCGAATCGCGGGTCCAGGGACGTGGCAGTTGATGCTCGTAAAATCCGCCAATCTTCATCGTGGGCTCCTCGCTCTTACGGGCCGGCTCCGTTTATAGATCGTTATCACTGGTCGAAGCCCTGCGTCTTGCGCACGTTGTCGTTTAGCTCCAGCCATGGCACCCGATCTGGCCAGAAGGCATGGCGCAGGGTTTCTGCCGGATGACCGGTGTCCGCGGTCGGCTCGATAGAGGCGCGGCTGACCGCGATCAGGTCCGGCATTGCATCGAGATTGATCGTGAGCGGCGAGCCGCAATTCTTGCATCGATTGCGATGTACCTTGTCCGAGCTGCTGAAGCTCTGAAGATCGCCGCCCTTGGTCCAACGAAACCCGGCTTTTGGAAAGATCGACAGGGTCACGAAGGCAGCGCCCTGGAGCCGCCGGCACACCGAGCAATGGCAATGATGGGTATCGACCGCCGGTTGGGCGATGGCGAACTGGTTTGCGCCGCAGAAGCATGAACCTTTGATTTCATCAAATTTAGGCATCGACGTTATCCTCACAGAGTCTCAAAAGATTTCCTTCCTAATAATCATCACGTCATCGGGTGATTGCCGAAAAATTCCGCGAGGCCTTCAGCGACCGCGGTTGGATTCTCCATCTGGAGCATATGACCAGCGCCGGGGATGTCGATCGGTTCCGACTGCACGATCGTCGCGAGCACTTTGTCGTGAATCTGCGTGAAGATAGGCGCAGTGTGGCGACCGACCATCGCGAGCACCGGTATCTTGATCATGCGGAGGTTCTCGGCCGACATGGTTTGCGCATACTCCATCAGCGCCGGCAGCTCGATCTGAAAGAAGGTGTCAGCATCGGCGACCGCCCTTTGGTATGCGCCCGGCAAAGCGAAATCCATCTTGGCGCGATAATCCGCGCCGCCAACGCCCGCCATGAAATTGTCGATCGCGCCGGCCTTGTCACCCGCGTGATAGAGCTGCATCGCAGATGCCAGTCCGGCCTGCATTTCCGGCCCTTGCGGGACCATCCAGATCAATGCGGGCTCCAGCAACGACAAAGTATGCACGACTGACGCATCCTCGAAGAAAAGTTGCGTCGCCGTGACGCCGCCATATGAATGTCCGACGACGTGCGCCCGGGCGAGGCCGAGATGGCGAATCAAGCCAAGGCAATCGCGCGCCTGATCCTGGATGCGCACCGGCGGCGGCGTATGCGAACTGCCGTCGAAGCCGCGGCGGCGATAGCGGATGAGCTGATACTCGGCGAGCGCCCGTTCGGGCATCATCGGCAGATAGGCGTCCGAGACGATGCTGCCGTGGATCAATACGACGGCTTCGCCGCGCCCCTGCGATTCGAATTCGAGCTTGATGCCGTTGACGTTCGCAGTATTCATTCGATCTCCTGTGGTTCAGCTCGCATCGCCTGCCGGAGCGGGATTCATGATCATCCAACTGACCGATATTGGCAAATCAGCGGTGAGGGGTTGCCTTCCGGATTCGATCGATCCTGCTCTCCTCCAAGCTGACGCCGTTCACGCCGGTATGGCGCCGCTCCGCGCCGGTAATACGCCATTGCCGGATATTCGCGCGGTCGAGGCGTTAGCGCAGTAGTAGAATGTCGCACACGCGGGTTGCGTCACGGGGTGCAAGCGACAATGCAAAAGCATCGGCGTCGGTCACGTTACATATCCAGCTTACTTGTTTGTGTGGTCGCCACCACCTTCTGCGCGTGCGCGGCACTGCTAGCCGGCCGCGAGGCGCAGGAAAAAAAACACGAGATGATGGTCAAGCGGATGGACACCGCCCACATCTTCATAACTCCGGGCGATATCCCGGCCGGCAAACCCTACAAGGTGCTGGGGGAATTAAGATACAGCGAGCCCTTTTCCCTCGACGTGATCGATTCGGCCAAGATCGAAGTGAGGCTGAAGGCTATGGCGCTGGAGAAATATCACGGCGACGCCGACGCGGTGATCAAGGCCAACGTCGACGTTGACGCTTCCGGTGAGACGGTAACAGTCACCGGCGTAGCCATCCAGTTCGAGTCGTCGGCAGATCGCGAGATGATGCATAAGATGTGGGAAGGAATGATCGTGTCGCCGAAGTGAGGACGCGATCCGCGTTTGTCTTTGGCCGCGTCGTGTCGCAGAATTAACCGATCGTTCAGGAACGAAATTGAACCACGAATCGAGACAGGCGATGCGAAACGATATCGATCGGATTGTTGCGGAAGTCGAACAGAACGGCATAGCCGTCGTGGCAAATTTCATCCCGGCGGATCTATTGCGGCGTATCCACGGTGAAGTGGATCGCCTGAACCGGCTCGAGCGGCAGCACGGCGTCGCGTTCCTCGAATCGGAAGGCGCCAACCAGCGCGTGTTCAACCTCGTCAATAAGGGCGAAGTCTTCGAGGAGATCGTACAGCATCCAGACGTGATGGCGGTGATGGGGAAACTGCTCGGCGGCGATTTCATCCTGTCGGGATTTTCGTCGAACACGACCGGGCCGGGCGGCGAGGAGATGATGCTGCATTCCGATTCGGGCTACGTGCCGCCGCCGCATCCCGAGTACCTGCTGTCGGCCAACGCAGTCTGGATGATCGACGATTTCACCGAAGAGAACGGCGGCACCCGGTACGTGCCCGGATCGCACAAGCTGCGGACGAATCCAGATCCGCGCGAGAATTACGAAACGGTGCCGCTGATCGGCAAAGCCGGCTCGATCGCGATCCTGCACGGATACACGTGGCATAAGACCGGGAACAATGTGTCGCGCGATAGCAGGCGGCGCGCGCTGTTCGCCTACTATGTGCGGCCGTTCCTGCGCGTGCAGGAGAATCATATCGTCTCGGTGCGCGAGGAGGTTTGGCATCGCGCGACGCCAACGCTGCGGCATCTGCTCGGCGGCGATCTGTGGGTGAACTCGATCGGTTTCTTCGATGGACCGCCGAAGGCGTACCGCGAAGCTGCGTTCCCGCGGCGATCGGGTCTAGGCACTCCGCCGAAACAGGAATCGCAAGGCAAGTAGCTTGACTTAGGCTACTTACCAAGTCTGTGTGAACAATCGTTCAAAAGGATAGCTATACCTATGAAGCTCGGACTGTTGTACGAAATCCAAATTCCGAAACCGTGGACGCCGGGGATCGAAGCGCGGGCCTACGGCGAAGTGCTCGATCAGGTTGTGCTCGCCGACAAGCTCGGATGGGGCTACGTGTGGGCCGTCGAGCATCATCTGCTGCCGCAATGGTCGCATTGCCCGGCGCCCGAGGTGCTATTCGGCGCGATCACGCAACTCACTTCGCAGATTCGGATCGGGCACGGAATCGCGTTGCTGCCGCGCAACTTCAATCACGCTATAAGAGTGGCGGAGCGAGCGGCCGTGCTCGACATCCTAAGCGGCGGGCGAGTCGAGCTCGGCACCGGCCGCGCGGTCACGCTGCAGGAACTCGACGGCTTCGAAGTCAATCCCGACGACACGCAAGCGATGTGGGCCGAGGCGATCGAGATCCTGGTGCGAGCGTGGCGCGATGAGCCGGTCGAGTACTCAGGCAAGTTCTACAACATCCCGCCGAGTTATGTAGTGCCGAAGCCGGTGCAGAAGCCGCATCCGCCGCTATGGCTCGCGGGCACCAATCCCGACACCTTCACGCTAGCGGGCCGCAAGGGTCTCGGGATGCTGGGCTTCGTAACCGGCACTCCAGAGCAGCTAGCGCCGCGGATCGCCGCTTATAAGGAAGCAGTAAAGAATGCCGAGCCGGTCGGCGCATTCGTCAACGATCAGTCCGCAGTTCTTATCCAGACTTACTGCGCCGAGAGTCACGATCAGGCAGTTCGCGACGTAACACAGCCACTCGAAATCGTCGCGCAGTTGGCCGCCGAGCTATTCCTGCCGTGGGCCGAGAAAGGCCGCGAGCGAAAAGCTGAGACCTATAAGTACCTGGCCGAGCAGCAACAGGCAGCTATTCGCGCGGGCGCTAACACGTCCGACGTCGAGCAAAGGACTCGCGATGGAGTTATAGCTGTCGGCACGCCCGACGAACTGGTGAAGCTATTTCGCACGTATCGCGACATGGGCGTCGATCAGATGCTGACGTGGGTGCAATTCGGCGGGCTGGAGCATCGCAAGATCATGCAGAGCATGGAGCTGATCGGAAAGTACGTGATTCCGGAACTGAATCGCTGATGCACTTTGGGTGGGCGTCGCTCATTTTGAGCAAGGTACCAGATGAGCATCTACCGTCAGAAAGCCTGGAAGAATTTCCTAACCGCGCGACGGTAGCTTCACAATACCGTTCGCGAGCACTGACAGTTCGCCATCCTGATTGATTGCCTTCTGACTGATCTCGGCGTAGTGCTCGCCTCCGTCGTCAAAAGTGCGAACCACTTCGCCGCTGATGTAGAGCGTATCGCCAACCGGATTGTGCCGCCGTATCTTTACTTCAAGATGACGCAGAAACCCGCTGTCGCCCATCCAGTTGGTAAGATGGTGCGACATCCACGAGCATCTTTCAGGACCGTAGTCATAGGCAGCCGGAGTACCGACCAGCGTCGCGAGATCGTCCTCCCAATGGACGCGCTCGGGCACGTCTGGTATTCCGAATTTGTTTGGAATGCCTAGCCCCGGATGCTTCTTCAATTGCTTCCAAGCCAGCTTATTCGCTCGAATGTACAATCCACCCCAGCCTTGCGCGAAAGCAATGAAGCCGGTGACGGTCATAGGTCCTTTGACGATGGTCTGCAACTTATCGCCGACCTTCACATCTTCGATGAAGCGCGGAATCGATCCCCGAATCTCCTCTGACTCGTAGTAGGAAAAAATCTTTGCGAGATCCTCGCGCTCGTAACGCACTGGAGCCTTCTTCTTTACCTCTTCGTACTTGGTGCCACGTTCTCGCGCCGTGTCGCGCTCCGTTCGAAAGCACCAGCTATCGCCTGCCGCGACTAGCTCGCTCTTCTGATTGTAAAATTCACAGCGATAGATCTGCTGGATCGACCGTCCAGCGAAACGGGTCTGATGCTCTACGAGGTCCTTGAGCCACACCTTCGTGGTGAACTGATCTCCCAGCATCATGGGCTGGTGCCACGTAACGTCGATGCCGGCAAACATCGCGTGCACGCCGGCCATTCCTCCGACGTAGCCGCTGAATGATCGGTTCAAGGCAAAGATGAACGACGGCGGCGCCAATATACGGCCATAGGAAGTATCGGCGGCGTACTGCGGATCACTCCACAAAGGATTGTCGTCGCCGATACCGTGCGCCCAATGCCGAACATTGTCGCGGCTCGCTTCATAGCACCACGGCTCGAGCGAGTCCTCGATCGGGACGCCGATCAGCTTCCGCAGATCGACAAGGCTCTTCTCTCCGATTAGCGAGAAGCGTTGCTGCGTACCAGGCATCGATGCTCGACCTCCAATCTCAGGCTATAAGTGCGGCTAGCTATCTTCGGTATCTAACCATAGGTGTCGGCGGACAATAGCTGCCCCCTAGATGCGCTCGATGATCGTCGAGATTCCCATGCCGCCGCCGATACACATCGTGATCAGCGCGGTGGTCTTGTTGATTCGCTCGAGTTCGTCGAGCGCCGTCCCGAGCAGCATCGCACCAGTCGCACCCAGCGGATGCCCCAACGCGATCGCGCCGCCATTGACGTTCACCTTGTCGTGCGGGATGCCGAGGTCCTTCATCACTTTGAGCGGCACCGCGGCGAACGCCTCGTTGATTTCGAACAGGTCGATATCATTCACCGTCATGCCGGCCTTCTTGAGGCATCGCTTGCTCGCGGGCACCGGCGCGGTGAGCATGATAACGGGATCGTCGCCGTAGGTGGCAGTCGCGATGATCCGCGCGCGCGGCTTCCATCCGCGGCTCTTCGCGTAGTCGGGCGCCGCCAGCAGCACCACGCTCGCGCCATCGACGATACCGCTCGAGTTGCCCGCAGTATGCACGTGATTCACGAACTCGATTTGCGGGTAGCGATTCTTGGCCTTCTCATCGAAGGTCAGCGGTCCGTCCTTCATTCTATAGGCGCCCATCCCGAGGAACGACGGCTCGAGCTTGCCGAGGCCTTCGAGCGTGGTCTCGGGACGCGGGTATTCGTCCTCGGCGAGCACGATCTTGCCGTCGAGGTCCTTGACTGGCTCCATGCTCTTTTTGAAGTAGCCGTTTTTGACCGCGTGATTGCATCGGCGCTGCGATTCAAGCGCAAATCGATCGCAATCCGCGCGCGAGAATCCTTCGAGCGTCGCGATCAGATCGGCGGAAACTCCCTGCGGCACCAGCGCGTGAAGCTCGCGCAGATGGCGATTGTGGCCGTCGAGGCCGGATTTGTCCGAGCCGAGCGGCACCCGCGACATGCTCTCGACGCCGCCGCCGACGACGAGATCCTGCTGGCCCGACATCACGCCCATCGCGGCGAAGTTCACCGCCTGCAATCCCGAGCCGCAGAAGCGATTGAGCGAGACGCCGGTCGCCTCGGACGGCCATCCCGCGGCCAGCACCGCCATCCGCGCGATACAACCGCCCTGGTCCTCGATCTCGCTGACGGTGCCGACCACGACGTCCTCGACGTCGCGCGGGTCGAGGCCGTCGCGCCTGATCAAGGCGTTGAGCGTTTGTGCGAACAGTTCCTGCGGATGGATGTTGTAGAGCGCGCCGGTTTCTTTCTTGCCTTTGCCGCGCGGCGTGCGAACGTGGTCGATTACCCATGCTTCCGACATGTGAGTTCCTGCCTTTTATCGACGATCGGGATTTGCTCTCGGCGATCGGAAATTTGGCGTCAGCTTGGCACAATCGAGCCGCGGTTGTCACCGCCCCGCTCGATGCCGCATTCTGCTCTGCCATATCGAACGAAACCGCCCATCCCGGTACTGAGTGCGTATTGAGTGCGCTCACTTTTAGACGTTAAATACCTGTGGCTGTGTTGACGAATGGCTGTACAACAGCACATACTGAGTGAAACGAAGCGGATGAGACCCTGAATGCACGTAGAAGGATTCGATTGGGATGAGGGTAATCGGATCAAATGCGAGGAGCATGGCGTTTCGACGGTGACGATCGAGTCTCTTTTTGCGGGGGAGATCGCAGTTCTACCTGACCCGCTGCATTCGAAATTCGAGGAACGGTTCAAAGCTATCGGCAAAACGGACAAAGGGCGTGAAATTTTTGTTGTGTTCACCTTGCGACGGCGTCGGGGCAGGACACTAATTCGGCCGATCAGCGCGCGATACATGCGCAGTAAGGAAATGGAGCACTATGAGAAAGAAACTGCCACGCTTGCGGAGCGATAAAGAAGCCGAGGAGTTCGTCGAAAAGGCCGACTTGACCGAATTCGACTTGTCGGAGATGCGACCGATCCGCTTTGAGTTTCAACCCAAGAGCGAGCGAGTCAACATGCGCCTGCCCCGGCAACTGCTCGATGCAGTGCGGGCCTCTGCGGCTAAGGCGGGAGTCCCCTACCAGCGCTTTATCCGCCAAGCCCTTGAGCTTGCGGTCAGACGTCGCGAGACGCGCTGATTACTTGTCGGAACAGATACGGCGCATTCGGTCAGCCGGAGGGAGCGCGGCGCGGAATGCTCGCGCGTCGCGATTGAGCTTGGTCGATGCCGCGCGAGAGCGTAAAGTTTCTGGCTTGGGCGCCCCCTTAGCTCAGATGGATAGAGCACAGGATTCCTAATCCTGGGGCCGTGGGTTCGAATCCCGCAGGGGGCACCAAAGTACCTTAGCGATTGGGATAGATACGAACAGATTTTGGAGCGCGATCGCGAGCGCATCAGGAAGATGAAGCGGGGGCGGCGATTATCGCCGCCCCCGCTCTGTATTCACTGACTCGCGCGACTAACGATAGTCGCGCTGATTGCTCGCAGTCGCGAGCGATCAGGCGTGGCCGTGGCGCAGCAGCTTGCCCGGCGTCGCCTCCGTGCACTTGTCGTAGGCGAACGTCTCGACGCCGTTTACGATGATCGAGCGATAGCCCTTCGCGCGCTGCACGCGGCGCCATTCGCCGCCCGGCAGATCATGCGTCACTTCGCCTATCCATTCGGGCTCGACGCCCAGGTTCTTCAGGTCGTACACGACGACGTCGGCCCACGCGCCTTCGCGCAGGATGCCCCGATCTTTGAATCCCGCCGCATGGGCCGGCAGCGCCGACAGCCGGTAGTGCGCCTCTTCGAGCGTTACTCGCTTCTCGTCGCGCACCATCCAGCGCAGGAAGTCAGTCGTGAACGAGCCGCCGGTGAAAAACTTCGTATGCGCGCCGCCGTCCGAAACGCCCGGGAAGGTGTACATCGAGTTGTTGATGATCTCGGCGTTGAACTCGGCGTTGAATTCCGGTTCAGGCTGCAGGAACTCGGCCTTGAGATCGGTCGCGAGCGACAGATCGATCATCACGTCCGCCAGATGCTTGCCTTCTTCCGACGCAATCTGCCCGAGCGACTTGCCGACGTACTTTTCGAGCTCCGGCTTGTTCTCGACCCATGACACGATCAGTTTCGCCGGCCGCCCGCCGATTCCCGCCGCGTTGGTGTCGATCGCATGCATCGCGCGGTCGCTCTTGACCGCGTTGCGCATTGCCGGGTCGTTCATCTTCGCGATTTTTTCTTCCTTGGTGCCGGTCGTCATGTCGCGCCACGCGCTCGACATGTCGTACAGGTTCCAATGCTCGAGCGTGAACGCAAAGCCGCTGCGCACGGTGCCGCCCTGGCCAAAGATCGGCAGTCCCTTGGCGCGCGCGTTATGCAGCCAGTTCAGGCTCTTCCGATGGATATCGGGATTGCGCGTGCTCGCGGTGATCGCCTGGAACAGAATCGGGCGATTCGCCTCGGCCGCGAGTTTCTCGACGAACGCGAGGTCATCCTTTATATGGCCGGTCGCCTGCGTGATTTCGATGAAGCCTTCGTCACGCTCGCGGAGCACGCGCGCGAGATTCAGGATGTCTTCATCGCACATCGTGTCGGTGACCATCGGCGAGCCGTCGAAATCCGCCTGCGCCGAATGCTTGCCGAGCCGCTGAATCGAAAAGCCGCAAAGTCCCGCGTCCATGCCTTCGTTCAGCAGGCGGCGCATCTCGGCGCGCTCCGCTTCGGTTGCGACCCGAGTCTTCGCCGCGTCGAGACCCATCACGTAGGTCATCAGCGAGGCGGTCGGCATGTACTGGATGCAATTCACGCCCTTGGGCGCGCGGTCGAGCGAATCAAGGTACTGCGGAATGGTTTCCCAATCCCACTGCATCCCGATTTTCATCGATTCGTAGGGAATCGCTTCGGTGCGCGTCATGGTGAGCATCGAGCGATCGCGAAAGTCCGGCTTCACAGGGGCAAAGCCGAAGCCGCAATTGCCGAGCACGACCGAGGTCACGCCGTGATAGCCGGAAATCGTGCACCAGGGATCCCACCTGATCTGCGCGTCGTAATGCGTGTGCAGATCGACGAATCCCGGCGCGACGATCAATCCGTCGGCGTCGATGACGTTTTTCGCGGTACCCGACGCACGCCCGCCGATCTGCGCAATCTTGCCATCCTTGATCCAGACGTCGCCGCGAAAACGCGGGACGCGCGTACCGTCGACGACGGTTCCGCCTTTGATTTGAATGTCGTATTCGGCCATTGTGAGTTCCCTCCTCGAGCGGTAAGGACTTTTCGCGATCAGTTTGCGATATGGCGACGCGATGGCGCCGCCTAATGTTCGGCTGCGACGATACTTATACAAAACGCGCCAAATGCCAACCCGATCGATGACTCCGCGCTTGACCATCGCCTTCGCGAGTGCGTTCGATGGGGCCTGAACCGACCAAAAAGTGCTCGGGCGTCTGACGCCAATGATATTTCGGCCAAAATAGGCTAGAGAGTTAGTTGTGATGGTGCGCGGGATGGCGCGCGTCATGAGAATTTGGAGTGAGCACTTGCGCGTGTGACGGGAGGGCTTAGATGAAACCTGCATCGACATCCAATGGCAATGGCAATCATCGGCTGAGTAATGAGGCGCTGCGTGGGTTGGTCGATGATAAAGCCGGCCGGCTCGATCCGCGCATCTACGAGGATCAAGCTATCTACGAGCTGGAACTCGAGCGCGTGTTCGATCGTTCATGGCTGTACCTTTGCCATGAAAGCCAGCTCAAGAAGCCGGGAGATTTTTTCGCGACTTACATGGCCGAGGATCCAGTGTTGGTGGTGCGGCAGAAAGACAATTCGATCCGCGCTTTTGTAAATCAATGCCGTCATCGCGGGATGCGTATCTGCCGCGCCGACGGCGGCAATGCGCGGGCCTTTACCTGCTCCTATCACGGCTGGAGCTATGACATAGCTGGTAAGCTGGTGTCGGTCCCGCATGAAGAAGATGGCTATCGCTGCGAACTGGATAAGAGCCAATGGAGTCCGCAGCAGGTGCCACGCATCGAGAGCTATCACGGCCTTGTCTTCGGCACCTGGAACGAGAGCGCACCTTCGTTCCGCGATTACCTGGGCGACATGCTGTGGTATATGGACGGCTACTTCGATCGAAGCGCGGGCGGCACCGAGGTCATCGGCGGGATGCATCGATGGGTGCTGAAGTGCAACTGGAAATTCGCCGCGGAGCAGTTCTGCTCGGACATGTATCATGCCGACTTCAGCCATCTGTCGGCGCTGATTGCACAACTGCCGGAGGGAATCGATCCGGCCTTGGGCCGCTTACCGATCATAGGCAAGCAATTCAGTTCGAGCGGCGGCCACGGCACCGGGTTCTTCACCGAGACCATGGGAACTGGCCAGAATATCAATGGGCCGATAGCGTCTGCATGGTTCGAAGGACCCGGCCGCGCGGAAGCAATCCAGCGTCTCGGCGAAACGCGAGGGTCAGAGATCTTTGGCGGACACATGACGGTGTTCCCGACCTTCTCATATTTGCCGGGAATCCAGACACTGCGCGTGTGGCATCCGCGAGGACCCGGTGAAATCGAGGTGTGGGCGTGGGCGCTGGTCGAACGCGACTCACCGCCCGAGGTCAAGGAGGCGGTTCGCCTGGGCGTGCTTCGCACCTTTAGCGCGGGCGGAATATTCGAACAGGACGACGGCGAGAATTGGCTCGAAATCCAGAAGGTGCTGCGCGGCTACAAGGCGCGCCAGTCAAAGCTGAACTTAGGGATGGGACTTGGCCACGCACGAACCGACGATCCCAAGTTCCCTGGAAAGATCAACAACGTCTATGGCGAAGAGGCGGCGCGCGGCTTCTATCGCCGCTGGGCTGAAATGATCTCGACGGGGGTAAGCGCGTGAGCGCCGGAGTAGCTACTCAGCCTAAGTCGCAAGCTGCCAGTGCGGAGAAGGTTACGCCGGAGTTGCAACAGGAGATCGAGCAGTTCCTGTATCATGAGTCACGCATTCTTGATGATAGGCGCTATGAAGAATGGTTCGAGCTACTAGCTAGCGACCTTCACTACTTCATGCCGACGCGCTACAACCGGCTGCGCCGCGAATCCGACAAGGAATTCTCCGCCGCCAACGAAGCCGCGTTTTTCGATGAGGATAGGGCGTCGATCGCGATGCGCATCCGCCGCCTCAACACCGGGATGGCGTGGGCGGAGGATCCACCGTCGCGCACGCGCCACATGGTGAGCAACGTGGTGATAAAGCCGCGCGGCAACGATGAGTACGAGGTCGATTGCTACTACCTGCTGTATCGATCGCGGCTGGAGCGCGAGGTCGAGACCTTCGTCGGGATGCGCCACGACGTGCTCCGCCGCGCCAACAACTCCGCGGGATTTGAGCTCGCGCGCCGCACGATCATCCTCGATCAAACGATCCTGCTGGCGCGCAATCTGAGCTTCTTCTTTTAGCTGCACGACGTAAGCGGAGTAGCGAACTATGGGATGGCTCGAAGGCAAAGTCGCGCTGGTGACGGGCGGCGCGTCGGGACTTGGACGCGCGATCGTCGAGCGCTTTCTCGAGGAGGGCGCGCGCGTCGCGATTCTCGACAAATCGCGCGAGCGGAGCGAGGAATTGGTGGCGCGGCTCGGCAAGGATGCGGCCGCGATCGTCGGCGACGTCACGATTCTCGCCGACAACGATCGCGCGGTCGCGGAGACCGTCAAGCGATTCGGGCGTCTCGATTGTTTCGTCGGCAACGCCGGCATCTGGGATTTTTCGATCTCGCTCGCGGACCTGCCCGAGGACCGAATCGGGGCGGCGTTCGATGAACTATTCGGCGTGAACGTGAAGGGCTATCTGCTCGGCGCCAAGGCCAGCTATCGCGAACTCGCGAAGTCGCGCGGCTCGATCATCTATACGGTGTCGAACGCCGGCTTTTATCCGTGCGGCGGCGGTCCTTTATATACCGCGTCGAAGCACGCCGTGGTCGGGCTGATTCGCCAACTCGCTTACGAACTCGCGCCCAAGATTCGCGTCAATGGCGTCGCACCCGGCGCAATCCCGACCGATCTGCGCGGTCCGCGCTCGCTCGAGATGGCTGAGCGATCGATCGCCGCGATGCCGCTCAAGGATTTCGTCGAGGCTGGATTGCCGCTCGGCAAATTGCCCGCGCCGCGCGACTACACCGGTTCGTACGTGCTGCTCGCGTCATCGGAAAATTCCTCGACCGCGACCGGCGGCGTGATCATTTGCGAAGGCGGGATGGGAATCCGCGGCTTCGGCGACGCGGCGGGCGGCCGCAATCTGTAACTGAAATCGATCGCTGATCGAAACAACTCGGGAGGTGGTTATGCCGCTCACACACGAAGCAACCAGCAAGTTCGTCCAGGCCGGGCCGCTCAAACTGCACTATCATGAGGCCGGACGCGGACCGGTGGTGATCATGATTCACGGCGGCGGACCGGGCGCCGGCGGATGGAGCAACTATCGGCGCAACGTCGACGCGTTCGCGGAGCACTTCCGCGTGATCCTGCCCGACCTGCCGGGCTTCGCGCAGAGCGACAAGCCGAAGATCGAGGGCGGCATCTTCGCATTTTTGTCGAAGGCGATCCGCGACTTGATGGACGCGCTCGATATCCCGCGCGCAAGTTTCGTCGGCAATTCGCTCGGCGGCGGCACCACGCTGCAGTTCGCGCTCGACAATCCCGATCGCGCGGAACGGCTGGTACTGATGGGCGCGGCCGGCGGCCTGCCAATCTTCACGCCGCAGCCGACCGAAGGAATCAAGCATCTGCTCAGCTACTACGAGCCGCCCGGACCTTCGCTCGAGAAGCTGCGCGCGTTTCTCAACGTGATGGTTTACGACGGCTCGCAGTTGACCGACGAACTGATCAAGGAACGATTCGCCGCGAGCACGCAGCCCGATCTGCTGGCCAATCCGATCCTGTCGCGGAGCCGGCCGGTGGCGATCGAACCGCTCTGGCAGAAGCTCGCGAGCGTCAAACACAAGACATTGATCATCTGGGGCCGCGACGATCGCACCGTCACGCTCGACGGCGCGTTTATCATGCTGAATCAGATGCAGGATGTGCGGCTGCACGTGTTCGGCAAATGCGGGCATTGGGCGCAGTGGGAAAAGGCGCCCGAGTTTAACCGGCTCGTGATCGATTTTCTGTCGGCGAAGGAGTGAATTGCGCAAGAGTTTCAACAGACTGACTTGCAAAGGACTGACATGGACGATTCCAGGCTGAATCAAATCGCGGAGCGGCTCCGCGTCGCCGAGCGCGAACGCAAAGCGATCGATCCGCCCGCGGCGCAAACCGGAATGTCGGCGGCCGACGCATATCGAATCCAGATGATCAACGTCGCGCGGCGCGTCGCGTCGGGGCGGCGAATCGTGGGGCGCAAGGTCGGGCTTACGAGTATCGCGATGCAGAAAATGTTCGGCGTCAACGAGCCCGATTTTGGGCATCTGTTCGACGACATGATGCTCGCGAGCGGCGATGAATGCCGCGTCAGCGCGCTGATGCTCCCGCGAATCGAGCCTGAGATCGCGTTTGTGCTGTCGCGCGAACTGCGCGGACCAGGCATCACGCGCGAGGACGTGCTCGCGGCGACGGAATACGTGACGCCGGCGCTCGAGATAATCGACACGCGGCTCCGCGACTGGAAAATCACGCTTGCGGATACGATCGCCGACAACGCGTCGTCGGCGCGCGTCGTGCTGGGCGGTGAAAAATCGAAGCCGTCAAAATGCGATCTCGCCAGCGTCGCGATGAAGCTCGAAAAGAACGGCGCCGTCGTCGAAGAGGGCGTCGGCTCGGCCGTGCTGGGGCATCCCGCGCAACCGGTCGCGTGGCTCGCCAACAAACTCGCCGAATTCGGACAAACGCTCGCAGCCGGCAGCGTCGTGATACCGGGCGCATTATGCCGCGCAGTTGAGGTCGCGGCGGGCGATTCGATCACCGCGCGCTATGACCATCTTGGCACGGTCAGCGTGAGATTCGTCTGATGAAATCCATCGAGACTGACACGAAGTCGAACCAGCCGCGGGTCCGATGCGCGATCGTCGGTACTGAAGTCCTGGAGGACATGATCATCGAATTTGCGCGCGAGCTTTCGAACCACCACCCCCCGCCCGCTGCACAAAGCCCCAGGTAACCCGCCCCGCCAATCCTCGCACTCGCTGGGCGATGTCCAAGTCGCCCGCGCCTTCGATCAATCCGCAGCACTTTCCGAAACCTCACGCAGGTTTCGGACTTCCTGTTGTGAAGGAGATGCGGCCTTCCGGCCTGTGAATAGTTACGAAAGAAGAATGGGACTTAAAAGCCGCGCGGACTTTCTCGTATCTGGCTAGGGGCCGATACAAACGATCATAGAGCCTGCCCGATTGCGACGTTACGGGGCAAAGCGGGCAAGGTGGTGGCGGCGGGGCTCCGGCGCGCTTGATTTTCCAGCGTCTTGTATAATGCAACAGCAGGAGCTAACTCCGCTCGGACACGTTCACTAGTCGCTGCTACGATCGCGCCTTGATGGCCAGCAGCTCCGGGCTCGATAACGCCCTGGCGCCAAGTAGTCGCGCGACCGGCAGAGCTCTTCCAGACGGGAGCTCTATTGTTTCGCCGTGAAACCCGCCCTCTCGCTGCTTGAAGTAGCGCAACACGACACCGCGACGATCCTCGAACACCAACCGAAACGGATTCGGTCCGAGTTGTACAACCCAGACGAGGTCCCCTTGGCGAGTCGCAATCTCAGGTCCACCTGCGGTGCCGGCGACGACTTGCATTCCGCTCTCGAGACCCGCAAAAAGCTGTATCCGTGCCTCAAGAGAATACTGGTTCCAATCGCACGCGACGGCATGCGCTGGAGCTTCGATATCCGCTGCGCGGACTATCGGGTCCGAGTTCGCATATACATAGCGGTTCAGCTCCTCGCCTTTGTAGATGAACCGCTTGATCGCATCAAACTCCGGCTCAAATCCAGTAAAATTCGGATAGAAATGCAGAAAAGCATGAAAGCCTATTTTCGCGATAGCCCTGAAGTAGGTCGGTGTGAGCTGGAACGCTGAACGCGCGCGTATGACTTGCCCCGGTTCGCCGGTCCGAAATTCAGTGGGCCTTCTGCCGAATATCTCTGTACATAACGCGTGCATCAGTCGGAGATCCCCGTCGGAATCGCCGAAGAACCGCTCCACTTTGAATCCCAGCTCCTGCTTCTGTTTAAGCAGTTCCCTCACCTGCGGAGGAAATTTGCCAGTCTCTCCGCCAAGGCGGATGTGCTCGACTTCGCCTTGCGGTCCGATGATCACGAGCTGACGCTGTGGCTTAGCCTCGCTGTTGGACCCGACTTCCCACATGATGACGTGTTTTGCATCGGGGTCCTCGCCAAGCACTTGAACGGGCGGATGCTTGTTGGATCCTCGCGCGAAGATGTTGCGCTTTTCGTGCGATTCGCTGCCTAGGTCTCCGCCTGCGATCTCGCGAAAGAGCGCTTCGGGACCGCAATGCAGAAATACATCCTCTAGCTCTCGCCCGAATCGGTTGTTGCAAGCTTTGCAGACTTTCCCCTTGAGTTCCCGAAAACCGCGGAACCTTCCTAAGCCCCGCGAGAACCAGTGTTCTCCGCGGCGCTCGAACGGAGCGCTACCGTCGCAAAGGCCGTCCGGTCGAGTGTAAATGCAAAGCGCGATGTTTGACTTGCAGAAAATGCTATCTCGAACGCGCTGGGGCCGGCAACGCCGCGACTGAAGTGCTCGCTGCGGTGCTCGATCGAATCGGGCTGAATCCCGGCCTCGATGTGTTCAAGCTGATGGACGTGGCCGAGGAACTGGTGCCGCCGGTGATGCTTAAGCCGGCGACGATCGATCGCGCGGCGCTGACGCTTGGTTACTGCGGCGTCTATTCAAGCTTCCTCCGGCATGCCGAGCGCGCCGCCGAGCGGTTCGGTGTCGATGCGCGCGAAATCCTGGTCGAAGTTGGCCGGCGCAAAGCGGTTGGCGGCCAGGAGGACATGATCATCGAGGTCGCGCACGAACTCTCCCAACGCCGCTAGAATCACACTTTTCCTTGTCACCCTGAGCGCAGCGAAGAATCACGGATCCGGGATTCTTCGCCTGCGGCTCAGAATGACAGGGTGCGCCGCGATTCGCCGCACCTGGCGCGATGCTCGCGACCAGCTTCAGCTTTGAATTCCTGCACGCGGCAGCGAAGCCCAGGTCAGGACGGGGCCGCGCTAAAGCAGTCGGCACCCGAAGAACGTGATCATCGCCCCGATTCTCATAACGCTGCCCAATGCCTGTATCGAATCGGCTTAATATGCGACGAAAGCGCAGGGTAGCTTAAGATGTCAGTTGGATGCAGCCGAATCACAAAGTAGGCCGAGGCGTTTGACACTGCGGCGAAGCGCCGTCTATAAGCCGACAGCAGGGCTTTTACTGTCGAGCCCGCAGGAAACACGCATCGAGGCTGGAACGTCTTATAACGCGAATGAACGTACGGTCGCGTGCGACCGCTCACTCGCATTTTTACTGCTGGTTGTGGCATTTACACTTTCATCGTCACGCATACCGGCCTTCGAGCGTCTGCTCACCAGCAATATCGGACGAATCGCCGCAATCGCGATAGACCTGATCGGCTCCAGCGCTTCGGCACAAGCTTCAGATGCGACCGAGGCGATGCCGAATCGCTTCGAGCTTCGGCCCGGTGTGATGATCGACGCGGCGGCGGGAGCGGCTTATCTGATGAACCCGGGGGGCGGGATCGATGCGATCGATTTGTCGTCCGGCAAGTTGCTCTGGAGCACGACTGCGGCAGCCAAACCGATCGCGCTGTTCGACGATCGTCTGGCGGCACAGGCTGAAACCCACGGCGACGCGCGAGTGTTACCGATCGTGGTGCTCGATACGAAGAATGGCGGCAAGGTCGTGTTGACCGCATCGATACCGATGCCGGACGGCACATGGGCGTCGGTGGACGAAGGCCTCGGCACGTCCTTCCAGATAAGCGCGCGCGTTGAGCACGAACGTCTGCTCGTATCATGGAGCGCGTCGCAGCGCACGATCAGCGGGATCGCTAGTCCCGGTCCGCCGCCCGAGCGGAAAGACCGCGGCGACGCATCGATCGACCTCAAAACGGGCCACGTCGAGACGCTTACGGCCGAGCAAGGGGCGCGGATGCGCGCGGGCGAACGTCCGGCGAAGAATCCGCGGATGAGCGGGGCTGAACGTCTGCAATCGCCGCCCCGACTCGTTGGAAATTTCTTTATCGCGACGGAAGTATCGAGCTCCGGGGACCGCGCGACGCTTAAGCGATGGAGCGCCGACACGGGTGAGCCGCTGCCTGACGTCGAACTGGGTGCCGGATTTGTCACGGCGACTCCTGCTGCCGACGGCTTGCTGGTGGCGGCGGCCAAGGCTGTCGGCGCGGGGCCGATTGGACTGCAGGAATACCTCTGGTCGATTTATTCGCTCACCAGCGGAAAGCGGGTGGCGGAGATTCAGATGTTCCCGTCGTCGGCGCCGTTCTTTATCTGGCGCTCGAACCTAATCTACGTATCGCCTCAATACGCGCGACGCGTAAAAGGGACGTTGCTCCAGGAGCCGCTGGAGCTTAGAGCGCTGAACCTCAAACCGGGGACCGAAGTCTGGAAGAGAGAGCTGCGCGATACGGCGTACCGCGGACCATCGCCGCCATCACCCTAGAGGGGTGCGATCGCGAGTGGGGAGGGAGGAATCATGATCGACTTACGCCGCGTGCGTATATCCGCGCTCTGGCGACGGATCATGCGGAGCGGATACTTGTCGCGCCGCGTGATCGGATTGCTGGTCCCGACGATCGCGCTTGGGGCTCTGCTGTTCACCACCGGCGCTTCCACCAGTTCGACGCCCGTGGCGGAATCAGACGCGCCAATCGCGGCTCCCACCAGCGATGAGCAGGATTCATCGCAAAACGTTCTGGACGAGGCGGAGGCGGATCAGAGTGTCGGACCTCCCGCACTGCTGCCGCGTACTCCCGGTAGCTGGTCGGCCAAAGGCCCCGCGCCAATTCAGCAAGGGCAGGTGGTCGCCGCCCCTAACAACGAGGTCTCCGGCTGCGCCAAGGCAATCGCGGCTCATCCGAGCAATCCGGGTGTGATCTATGTCGGCGCAGTCAACGGTGGCGTCTGGAAGACTACTAACGGGACCGCAGCCAGCCCGACCTGGCTTCCCTTGACCGATACCGAGCGATCGCTTTCGATCAGTTCTCTGAAATTCGATCCGACTGACGGCGCCAGCAACACGCTGATCGCCGGAACCGGCAGATACAGCTCGCTTGCTTCCGTCGGAGGTCCTCGTAGCGGCTTGCTGCTCACCACTGACGGCGGCAGCAACTGGAGCCAACTAAACGGCGGCGGCACGCTTACCGGGAAGAATATTTCGGCGGTGGCAGCACGCGGCAAGATCCTGCTGGCGGCAGCCGACACGGCGGACGCCTTCACCTGCAACAATATCGGGATTTTCCGCAGCAAGGATACGGGAGCGACCTTCACGCGAATTTCCGGTGCGGCGAGCAGTGGCCTGCCGCTCGGCAGCGTGCTCGACCTGGCGGAGGAGCCGACCGGCGTCATCCCTCACGGCGTGGTGATGGTCTCGGACGGCTTTGGCCGAGTCCAGGAATGGGGCAACAACGGAACCTTCATCAAGACTCTGAATACGGGCGCTTCTCAAGACGCGGGCTCGACCTTCGACGCGGCTGGGAAGTTTTATGTCAGCCTTTTCAGCGGCCAATCGGTGGCTGCATATGATCCTAAGGGGACCTTTACCGGCTTCGTCGGGCCGGCCCCGGGACTATACAACCTGCCCGAGTCGATTGTGCAGGACAATGCCGGGAACTTCTATGTCGGCAACGCGGGATTCGGCTACACGGATCCAATGACCATGGTTCATACCAGTCAGTGCGTGCAAGGTGCGGCCAACGAAGACCCGACTCATTTTCCACCCTGTCCGCTGCTGAAATTCGATCCCACTTTCAGCACCCTGCTCAGTACTTTTTTTCCCGCCACGGAACCCGCACCCGCGATGCACCCGACGCAGAGCGGGCGCGGCACGGACTGGAACGATCTCGTTCCCGTCCCGTCGACCGTTCCTCTCACCCCTCAATGTGTCAATCGTTACACTTCCGAAGGTCTTTTGGTTAAGCAATTCAACGTCTGCACCGGCACTCAGCTGGCCGATTTCGCTTCGGGATTGCCCGGCAGCAACGCCTACGAGCTGCGTATCCTGCCTAATGGCGAAACATTCGTTGCCGACACCGAGGTGGTGGTGCGCCTCAATCCGGCGGGGAGCGTAATCCAGACGTACCTGTCCGGCGCCGGCGCCAGTGTCAGCAACCCGCTGTTCGCGGTTAACTTCGATCCGGATAGTACCTCGTTCTGGACCGGAGCTATTAATTCGGGCGACGTGTTAAAGCTGGACATCGCTAGCGGCAATGTCCTGACTAATTTTAATACCGGCAGCTTCGCGACCGGTATCACCGTAAAGAGCAGCCCGCTCTATGCGGCGTTAATCAATGGGCCTGCCTGCGGCGCCGGCACCAACGGCGTTTACAAGTCGGTCGATTCCGGCGCCACCTGGAATTTGGTCAGCAATGCCGCGATGAACGCGCTCTTTATCGACGGCACCACGGTCAACGCCAAAATTGCGCTTGGAACCGCGGGCAACGTCTATGTCGGTATCGAAAACCAAAAGGTCACCGCTCCCACCCACGGCGGCCGCCTGGTCGGACTGTTCCGCTCGGGCGACGGCGGAGTGACTTGGGCGGCGATGGATATTCCGACGACTGTCGAAGGTTGCGCGACGTTCGGCATCAACCCCGGCAATCAGGGGAACATCCATTTCTCACTTGTTGCCGACCCGAACAACGATAAAGTCGTCTATGTCGGCGGCGATCGGCAGCCCCGGCTGAACGAGGGTTGCGGTGTCGCCAGCTTTCCGAATTCAGAAGGAGCGAAGGATTTCACCGGACGATTGTTCCGCGTTGACGCGAGCCTGCCGTTGGGCAGCCAGGCCTCGTTCATTACCGATTCGAACACGACCGGCGGCACCGCGCCGCACGCCGATTCGCGTGGGATGGTGTTCGACGCGAGCGGCAACCTGGTCGAGGTGGATGACGGCGGGGTCTTTAAGCGGACCACCCCGCAGGGGAATGCCGGCGATTGGACCTCGATCAACGGCAACCTGCAAATCAACGAGTTGCACGATCTGGCCTACGATCGGAGATCGGGCGTCATCTTCGGCGGTACACAGGATACCGGGGCGGCTGGCGAAATCGCCACGGGGGGACTGCCGTGGCTCGAGTTCCTAAAGGGTGACGGCGGCAATGTCGCGGTGGATGTGACCACCGGCGCCCCGAACTCGATTCGCTACGCGGCCCGCAACGGGCTGGGCGGTTTCTCGGCCCGCACCTACAACGCGGCCAACGTGCTGCAGGGCACAATCTCGCCGGCGCTCACTACGGGAACGCCCTTTGTGGCCCAGTTCTACACACCGATGAAGATCAACGCGATCAATCCGCGCCGCCTGTTGTTTGGGTTCAGCAACGCGCTGTACGAATCGATCGATCAGGGCACCAACATCACGCCGCTGACGCCCGCCTTCACCACCAACGACAGTTTAGGGCATATCGCGCTGGTGTATGGCGGCAGTTCCGGCGGCACCGCTAACGGCAACGTGATCTACGCGGGCGCGGGCGCACAAATATTCCGCCGACTCGCAGCGGCGCCCACCGCGCTAACGCAACTCGCAGCGTATCCCGGCGCGTCGCCGGTCAACGGCATCACGGTCGATCCAACTAATGTCCTCGATGTGTACGCGATTGACCGGACGCATGTGTTCCATAGCCCAGACGCCGGAGCCAGTTGGACGGACATCACGGGCAACCTTGGGGCGTCCAGCCCGGGAGATTTCGATTCGATCGATTTCTTCACGAATTTGGGCGCTAAATCCATCGTAGTCGGAACCACCCATGGCGTGTTCGAGGCGCTCACCAGCAACCTGACGAGTTGGAGTCTGATGGGAACCGGCCTGCCAAATACGAGGGTTTATAGGCTGACCTTCGATCCGACGGCGGGAGTACTGGTCGCGGGTCTCCTCGGTCGCGGGGCTTGGCAGTTTACCGTCGCGACACCTACCGCGACGCCTACCCGGACTGCGACTAAAACTCCGACCAAGACTCCAACCAAGACTCCGACCAAGACCGCGACCAAAACGCCGACGAAGACGCCCACTACTACTCCTACGGCGACGGCCACTCCCAGCGCGACGGCGACCTCGACCGCGGTGCTCCCGAGTCCCACTCCGACCGCGGTCAAGACGGCGACGAAGACTGCGACAAAGACAGCTACGCGCACTGCGACCAGGACGGCCACGCGCACTGCGACCAGGACGGCCACGCGCACTGCGACCAGGACGGCGACGCGCACTGCGACCCGAACCGCAACCCGCACGGCAACTGCTGAGGCCACATCGACGAGGACCGCGACGCGCACTGCGACGCGAACTGCAACCAGAACGCCGACTAGAACCGCGACGCGCACCGCAACGCGGACCGCGACCCGGACTGCAACCAGAACGCCGACTAGAACGGCGACGCGCACTGCGACGAGAACGGCAACCAGAACGCCGACTAGAACCGCGACGCGCACTGCGACGAGAACGGCAACG